>CAZGJX010000006.1:0-66902 GCA_964525635.1 uncultured archaeon | reverse complement strand
TTTTTTTTGTCATTTCATTTTTTGCTTATTTGTCATTTCATTTTTCGAAACCACATCATCACATAAAGTCTAATGAAGTAGAGTTAATACAATACCTCAAACCTGTTGGCTTTGGACCATCTTCAAACACATGTCCTAAATGGCCTCCACATTTACTACATAAAACTTCAGTTCTCACCATACTATTACTCATATCCTTATGTGTTTCTATATTATCTGAATCTATTGGTTTATAAAAGCTCGGCCAACCAGTCCCAGATTTAAATTTAGTATCTGACTCAAAAAGAGGATTACCACAACCAGAACAATAATATGTTCCTTCATCTTTATGTTTCCAATATTTTCCTCTAAAAGGGGGATCTGTTCCCTTTTCACGAAGTATATGATATTTTTCTTTTGTTAAATCCTTTTTCCATTCTTTATCTGATTTTTTATCTTTAGATTCCATACTTTTTTAAAGTAAAATCTCAATTATATAAAATCCCCTTATATCATATTACCATCTTTTTAAATTTAATAAAAAAAAATAAATGTTAACAATATTTTGTTTATAATTTAAAATGATCCAGCATAAGGATTCTCTTTATTATTTCATCTTTATTTATTTAGATAAATGATATTTAATCCAATAATTTTACTAAAATAATATTATATCAATGGATTATAATATATTTCCTTTCCTAATTAGGTGATCCTAAAAAGTTTAAATATTATATATCATTATGATTTTTTAATGGTGATAAATTTTATGGATACGATTATAATCAGATTGTTTTTAATAGTCACTTTAGTCTTATTTTTACTGGGATTAATAATCCCTATACTAATAATAAAGAAAAATGGTAATGATCCACGTGGATCAACTAATGGATCTTCATTTTTAACCAAATTAACTTCAATTTCGAGCATTGCTTGGCTAATTTACATTATATTCTATCTTACTTTAGAGAATTATATTTTTAATTTTTGGGCAATAGAAGTTTTAAAATGTGATTTTTGCATTATTGTTGGGATAATTATAATTTGTATGAGTTTTGTTATTGAATTTCTTGGATTGAAAGAATTAGGAATAAATTTTCGTATAGGATTTCCAAAAGAAGAAACTAAATTAATTACTTCAGGAATCTATCAAATAATGAGAAATCCTATTGTATTTGGAATTTATTTATTATTATTCGGAAGCTTTTTAGTATTACCAACTTTAATATCAATAATTTTATTTTTTGCTAATTTGATAACATTTAATTCTAAGGTCATAGACGAGGAAGAATTCCTTTTAATCGGATTTGGTGAAAAATATGAAGAATATAAATTAAAAGTAGGAAGATATTTTCCACTTAAAATAAAAAAATAAAAAAAAAAGAAGTGAAGAAATAATTTCAATATTATGGTATGTTAGAATTAGTTTAATAATCGTATTTTATATGTATATTTTTATTTATGCTTTTTTTCTTAAAGATAGAGAGAAATACACTCATATCCTTGAAAACAATAAAATAAATATCATTTTAGTTTTTATTTATAACATAGTTTGCTATCTTTCTGTGCTTTTACCTGCAGATCCAAATATATTAATCAAACCTTCAATCTTTGAGAACTCGTTTGTGATAATTTGGTTTAATATTCTGGCAATTATTTTATATATACTAGGTGGTTATTTATTATTTATAACGCTTAAAATGAGAAAAGTTATTGGAGCACAAGATACGGAAGGAAAATTATTAACAAATAGCAGTTATTCTTTTTTTAGACATCCGATTTATCTTGGTATTTCTTTAATTGCACTTGGAATGGTTTTAACATCAATTAATTTAGATGCAATGATTATATTTCCTTTTATATTATTAGGAAACTATTTAACCGGTACAATTGAAGAAAAATATGATATAGAAGAGCGATTTAAAAAACAATATCAAGAGTATAAAAAAAAAGTACGCAGATTTGGACCTTTTTACTTTTGGTTATTTTTACTTCTTATAGTTAGTCTACCTTTATGTATTAGCATCTGGATTTTATAATCTATTTATTTTTTCCTTATCATAAATAACAAATTTCTAAATGCACACTATTATTATAGAATTTTAGAGATCTTTATAGAAATATTTTTTAAAATGTATTAACATTACATAAATTAATAATGGGTCTGTGATCAATTATAAATAAAATTTAATTGAGAAGATTAAATTTGATTTTTAAAATTAAAAAAAAAGAAATAATATTCGCTATATTTATAGGGATGATTCTTGTTTTTCCAACATTATTCATTTTAAATACTATGAACAATATCAATGATAATAATTCTATTGAAATATTATCATCAGATACATCCAATTATTCGGGAGATTATGAAGGAGACATATGTACGATGGGATTAAAATTAAATAGTACATATAGTCTTTGGAATAATACTGATGCGAAAAGTCTCATCATTCCAAATAATAGAACTATAGAGAGTTTTATATATTCTCTGGGTGCATTGGATATTCGAGCATTTAATATTTTTGATGGTTTTGGAGATTTTGATATTGCAAATGACTCTTCTACTCCAATTCCTATTGGATTTGTTTATGGTGTTACTCAAGAATTTACAACAAAATCGACACCAGAAGTACTTGCTATAGAAAAAGTAGAGTTGTATCTACAACACGGTCTTATCGGTTTAAAGAATTATTTATATTATCTTTTGCTCTGGGATGAGAATTTTGAAGAAGTATTAGGATATTCAATTGTTCCAATTGGTTTGTTTAATCCAAATGATTGGATTTCATTTGATTTAAGTTCTAATATATTACAAGGCAATACAAAATATCACTTCATGTTCCTAATTGGGGAAGAAGGATATACACCCGACGATATTAAACCTGTTCTACAAAACGCATGGAAAGCTCAAAATACTGGAACAAATATGGGACTTACTCAAACATATGATTTAGTAAGTCTAACACCAATAGCTAATGATGACACACGAGATATGCTATGTAATTTTACTTATCGTAATCTTATAAATCCCGAAGAGGTAGATCTCACGTGTAATATAAATGGTATTGATTATAAACCAACATATCAGAAAAGTATTTCAGAAGATTCTTTAGGATATGAAGCTATATTAAGCTATAATTTTGAGAGTACTCCAATGGAAGAAATTAATATAACTATTACTACAAATGAAACAGTTGATTTTCTTATGATAGAAGTTGTCGAGTATGATGTATATCTTATAAGAGCTTCAGGTCATTTTAATGTAACTAACAATATGATTGAATGGAATATCACTTATCCCTATTATGATATTGGAGCCTATGGATGGGAACTTTGGTTTTTATATGAATCTGATTGGCAATTAAAACATTTCTATGATACATTTGGGAATGAACTTGAGGTCTTCTTTGGACCTATTAGCCTCTTTAATCACTCATATTATGGTCTATTTGACCTTTGGTATAGACCGTTAGGAGTTGGTAATTGCAGGGCAATTTATCAATCACCTAACTACTGCTCTCACATCAACACTAAAATTAAAGTTGGTGAAAACTTTCAGGATAGAGGATATTTACAACTTGGAAAAACAATTAAGCTGGAGGCTGAAATTCGGGATTCGTTTAATAATCCTATATCGGGAGGACTCGGTAATATCACTTTTAGAAATCCATCAGGAACTATTATTTACCAAGGAGTTAATATAACCTCTTATAATGGAATACTAAATAGTTCAGAGATTTCGCTTCCAAATAGCTATAGTGTTGGTATGTATGAAATCGATATTTTTTGGACAGATGGTAAAGAAATTGCGTTTTATACTATGTTTGTTGAGGTTCGCCATCCTGAGGGATATATTGCTCCTGAAACATATATGTTAATAGCATTTTTAATTGGAATTGCCGCATCTGTAATGCCTATTTCTCTTGTAGCAAGAAAGTATATTCGGCAAAGAAATTGGGAAAAAACTCTCCATGATTTATTTGTATTATCCAAACAAGGTGTTTCAATGTATAGTTATTCATTTGGAATTGAAATGAAAAAACCTGAACTAATTTCTGGTATGATATCTGCCTTATCATCATTCATAAAGGAAGCAACTGGAAGTAAACAAGCTCTGCGTACGATTGATCAACAAGATAAAAAATTAATATTAAATCAAGGAGATTATATCATGGTTGCGTTATTATGTGACAAAGACCTACCGATTATACATAAAAGGATTTCTAAGTTTACTGAATCTTTTGAAAATAAGTATGGAAAATATTTATTAAGTTGGAGAGGAGAACAGTCTCTATTTAAAAGTGCTGAAGGTATAGTAACAAAATATTTCCCTGTCTCCATGGAAGAACAGGTAATACGTGGAGTTCATAAAAAGCTATTTGAATTTCGTGAAAGACTACTTAGTATTGAAGATCCAATGCAAATTATTTCAATGATGCGGGAAATCACGGAATTTAGTTCTCGATACCAAGAAATAATAAATAAATTTGCATTTAAAGATTTTAATGAATTAATAAGAATCTCTGAGGAAAAAATTCAGAATAAAAATAGCTAAAAAAGATAATAATACTAAAGTAAAATTTTTTACTTTCTAATTTTTTTTTTTACTCCTTAATAATTATGTTTATTTGTATACATCATCTGGATTAAATATTTTATTACCAATATTTTGAAAGTTGCCATCTTCATATTTATTAAAGAAACAACTATAATATCCCTTATGACATGCTGCTCCAGTTTGTTTTACCTTAATTAATAAACTATCTTTATCACAATCTGTAATGATATCTATAACCGCCTCCACATGACCACTTGTCTCTCCTTTTTTCCATATTTTATTTTTTGAACGAGAATAAAAATGTACATATCCTGTTTCCATCGTTTTTCTCACAGCAACTTCATTAGCAAAAGCTAAAATAAGGACTTCATTTGTTTTAAAATCTTGGGTTATTACAGGTATTAATCCTCCTTCTACTTTTGAAAAATTTAGTGCTTTAATGAAATTATCAATATCTTTTAAAGAAAATTGCTTCATAATTATGAAAATTTATTATTTTTCTTATATTTTCTTAATTAGTATAAATAATATTACAATTAAGATTTAAGATGGAAAATAATAATAATGATTTCAAAATCGATCCATGGAGTTCCTCAAATATATTAGAGGAAGATTATTTAAGGTTAATAAAAGAATTTGGAATCGAAAAAGTTGATGATATTACAATAGAGAGATTTAAAAAACATCGATTTATACGTAGGAAGGTTATTTTTGGACATAGAGAACTTGGACTTATCTATAAAGCTATAGAAAATAATAAACCATGGGCCGTTATGTCTGGTATTAAACCTTCTGGGCCATTTCATTTAGGAACATTGACGACTGCTTTAGAAATTGTAGAATTTCAAAAATTGGGAGCAAAAGCATATTATTGTATTGCAGATATCGAATCTTGGGAAGATAATGGAATCACTTATGAAGAAGCTGAGCAAACCGCAGTAGATAACCTGGCTGATATTTTAGCATTAGGATTAGATCCTAAAAAAGCTTATATTTGGCGGCAATCCAAAGAACCAATTGTTAAGGATGTCTGTTTTAAAGTGAGCCGTTTAGTAACTCAAAATATGCTTAATGCTATATATGGAGAAAAAACTTTCGGACTTTATCTTGCAGCATTAATTCAAGTTGGTGATATTACCCTACCACAAGTCCTTGATGGACCTCAACCAGTCATAGTACCTGTTGGAATTGACCAAGATCCTCATATGAGGCTAACAAGAGATCTCACCCGTCGTTACTATAAAAAGAAAGAGTCAGATGATAAAGTTATGCAAGAAGAGTTTTTCTTACCAGGTGCAACTTATCATAAATTATTACCAGGATTAGATGGATCAGAAAAAATGGCTAAAAGAAATCCAAACAGTTATTTTACTTTCAATGAACCAATTGAATCGATTACTAAAAAAGTAAAAGCAGGGCTCACGGGAGGTAGGAAAAATAAAAAAGAGCAGCAGGAGCTAGGAGGTGAACCTCAAAAATGTATGATATATAAAATTTTAATGTATCATTTTGAAGGGGATGATAAAAAACTTGCTGAAGATTTTGAACAATGCATAAAGGGAGAGCTTATGTGTGGAGAACATAAAAGAGAATGTATTGAAAAAGTTATCTCATTTATTAGAGAACATCAAAAGAAAAAGGAAAAACAAATTGATAAAGCTCGCGAAATTTTAAAAATAGAATGATTTAATTAAAATTATATTTCTCTCCTTTTAATTTAAGAGCAAATTTAAAATGTTTGATAATTGATCTAAAAATACTGGAAATTTTTCTATAAAAACTTCTTTATTTTGCTCTTTGAGTACTACGGAAATGAAAAAATAAGTCCCTTTAACTTCAAAACCATGTAAATAGGATAGCAAATCTTTTTCTATAGAAAGAAAATCGTGTTCATCTTTGTATTCTTCTTCCTCCATTCTTTTTAAAAGGAAAAGGTGTTCTTTAATTGCCTCCAGAAGGTATATATAAATGCCAGGTTCAATTTCGTCGCTATAAAATTCACTTATTATGATTCCATTCTGATCAAATAATATTAGAGATGTGCTTTTAAAATCATTTAATGATTTCTCCAATAATAATGATAATTCGAAAAATTTGTTATCAAATACAGAAAGACCATAAGATATCAATTGCACTATAGAAATTACATCATAGATAGAAGTTTGTTGAAATAGGATATTAAATGATGGATAAGTTTCTTTTATTCTTTCTTTTAAAACAATGATATCTTCGTTAATTTCTTCATATGAACGGACTTCAGGGTCATATTTATGAAATGTAATAATAATGGGAACACCTATATCATTTTTTATGAAATATTGCATCACAGATTCAAGATATCCAAGTGAATCTTCAAATCTCTCTCGATCTTGTATATCAATAACATAAACAAAGAGATTAGTGTCAGAAAAATAGATATCTGAATCAGATAAATAGAGGTCACGATATTTCTCTTGACCACCCATATCCCAAAAAACTGCAGGCATATTTAAAAATCGAGTTCTTTGATATTTTACTTTTATTGTAGGTTTAAGCTCCAAGATTTCATCCCTAAAGTCATATTTCTTATCCAATGCCGTAAGAATAGAAGTTTTCCCTGCATTATCCAATCCACTAATAATAACTTTTATAGCATTTTCTAAGTTATTCATATTTTTTTATTACCCTTTTGAATTATTTACTAATATAATAAAATTATTTTTAATTAAAGATTGTGGAAAGGTGATCCCTTATTAAAGTAAAAAACTAAAAATATTTTTATAAATCTCAAATTAAAAGCATATAAAGGTATTTAATAAGGATTTCTTGTTTAATTATATAGAAAAAAAGGAAAATAAGAATGGAATGATTAATACCAATTTTCTTTTAAAAAAGAAATCATTTTCTCTGGATGATCTCCAAAGTAATTATATGTATCAAATCTCTCGAAATCTCCCTCTAACCTTACAACTATTTATAAAAATCTCGCAATTCTTTGAAAAATCACAAATTTCTATTCTAGTTATCAATCTTTTTAGTTGAAAAAGACCAGCCCTAAGGTTATAAGGCTGTGCGCTCATCACTGAGTTCAAAACATACCTCATAAATATCAATATCATTGATATCTCCGAAGTCTTGAAGGAAGTTATCCCGCAGTACTCAAATCCACGACACTTCTAATACCACTCTAAGGAGGGACTATCCTGTTTCAATCGAGGCTCGATATCCTCGACTTGTGAGAATACCCACTTAAAGATGGAAGGAGAAAACTCCATAGAAGTATCATTCTTTTAAGCACACACATACCTATTTCAATCTAATTGAAGTAATAAGTTATGTGATCGTGAATTATATTCTGTAGGAAGGATATAAGATGATTTATGGAATATAGTGTCAAAAACATTCATTATCTTTCTGAGATGCCATTCCAATGCTTTACTTTTTTATACCTTTACTTTTTCTAATCACACTCCCTTCTTTTTATTATAAATTTTCTATTATAATAAGGAGATAATAATTATTTAAAACAGAATAGAGCGATGATTTGTTGATTTTTATAAGAAATTATAAGGTTTTATAGAATTTCGACGAACCGTTGAAACAATAACTAGAATAGTAATCATAATTCTCACTTATTATATATATACATTAAAATTCTAAATTCCTCAAAATCCTTTCTTCCAAATAAAATTATTTATAAAAAGAATATGATATTCTATTTTTATTTTAAACTAAAATTTAAGAAGATTTAAAGTAAAAATTATATAATTTCAATAAAATATGATTTTTTGATATTTTCCAGAAATAAATATAGTACTCAAACCATTATTTCTCTCTTAAGAGCTTGTATTACATCCATGATATTTATATTTTTTATCTATTTTTTTGATGAATTTAATTAATTAATATTTCCACAAGGTGAATATGATTGATTAGTGAAAGAAGTGAATTTTTAGAAAATTTAAAATATCAAATTGATCGTAGAGATGAATTCTTAAAAAAATTAGAAAATTCTTTTATAGGCCAATCACAAGAAAGATATAGAATTTTTTTAGAGCAACAATATCGTAAAACATATACAGAATTATTAAATGAATTTTTAAACTTGATAAAGAAAAAATAATTGATCTTAAATTCTTACCTCTAATATAAGAAGAAAAAAAAAAAACGATAAAAAATAGAGATATTAAGAAAAACTAATATCTTATATTTATTCTCCTATAAATGTACAATATATTTCACGATTTCTGGGTTTTTCATCAAGTTCTAATAATATTATCTGTTGCCATGTCCCTAATATTATTCTTTTGTTCTGAACGGGAAAAGTCTGAGAAGTTTTTAAGAGAAATGATCTTACATGCCCTGCTCCATTATGATCCCCCCAAGTCTTGTGATGAGCATATTTTTCATCATAAGGAATTATTTTTTCCAAAAAAGCTTCAATATCTGTCTTTACTAAACCAGGTTCATATTCTACTGTAGATATAGCTGCTGTGGACCCTGCTACGTGAATATTTGCTAAACCATTTGTGATATTACTTTCTTTTACTGCTTTTTGAACCTGATTTGTTATATTTATTACATCACAGTAAGGTTTTGTATTTATGTTGAAAGTTTTTAGAATAACAACCATCTTTTTCACAATCAATTTAATTAAAATTTGAAATTTATTATTATTAATTAAAAGATCTTTATTAACATTGACTCAAAAAAATCAAATTTAATTACGTAATAATCTTTTATAGAGAACCAATAAATAAGAAATCAATATGAGAGAGAATAAAAAAGTTATCTTTATATGTGGAGCGCCCCATTCAGGATCTACTTTACTTGGATTAATTTTAGGAAGTCATAGATTGTGTTTTTATGCAGGAGAATTAAATAAAACAAAATTTATTAATATAAATGGTGACCATGAAGATAAATATTGTAAAGTCTGTGGTTATGAATGTCCTATATGGAAGGATTTTAATTTGAAAGATGAAATTGATTTATATAACTACCTTTCTATTAAGACATATAAGCCAAATATTATTGATTCAACTAAAAATCTTGATTGGTTAAAGAATAAGACCGAAAAATTATATGAATCTTCTGTTCCTCTTTATTTAATTTATATTTTACGAGATGGAAGAGCAGTGGTAAATTCCTTAATAAGAAAATATAAAAATTCTGATCCAAGTGCGTTAATAAATAAATGGATTAATCACATAATTTCCACCAATGAATATTTCGGTAGATTTCCAGGGGAAAAAAAAAAAATTCATTATGAAAAATTAGCATTAAATCCAGAAAAAACAATTGAAAAAATATGTACTTTCTTAAATATAGAATTCAATAAAGATATGCTCAATTATTTTTCACATGAACATCATCCACTTGGAGGTAATATAGGCACTCAATATTTAATAATAAAATCACAAAAAGAGAAAAAAGAAAAATCACCGATTCAATTAAGTGAAAGGAATGAATATTATTATTCAGATCATCCTTTAGAAATTAAATTAGATTTAAGATGGAAAAAAGAGCTTTCCCCTGAAATTATTCAATTATTTGAAAATAAAGCAGGAGAATTAAATAGAAATTTTCGTTTTGATAAATAAGCTTAATTTTTTATTTTTTTTACTTTTTTATAAGAAAAAAAATTACTAATCATTGACAACTGTTCATTCGTTTTAACATTTGGAAAAGTTGCATCTATTGGAGAGAGGTTCAAAAAATCACATAGCATTTTCCAATTATTATCTTTAAAAATATCTAAAACTAATAAAGAATTAGGTTTATCTTTAAAATAGTCCAAAACATTTTTATAATGGAGATCATATATGTAAGACATCCTCTCTCTATTAAATTCATAAGAACCATAAACGCTTGCTCTTAAAAATCTTCTTACTTTCATATATATCTCTGTTTGTGTTGGATCATTAAATGGAGGTCTATCCTTCCAATGTTTCTCAAATGAATTAAGCCAATCTTCTTTATTCCTTACTGTTAATATAAATTTACTATTTGGGAATAATTTAGATAGATGAGAATAAAAAGGTGACACGGTTATATCTGAAATACCATCATAATCCTTTAATAAATTAAAATTATAATTCCCCTGAGTTAATTCTTTAAATGTTATTTCATCATGAGGATAATGGATCACATTATAACCTAAAATATATAATGCAACAGTTAAACTTTTAGTACCCGTTCTGCTTAAACCTATACAAAATATTTTTCTATTTATATCGGTTTGATTGATCGTGTTATAAGCAGCTCTAAAATTTAGAACTTCTTGAAGTTTTAAGGGTTTTTTTTCCTTTAAATCTATAGTTTCTAGTTCTTTAAGGGCTATTTTTGGTAATTTTTCAATGAATTTCCCTATTTTTTGATATGATGCATCTAATGGTATATGATTTCTGGTAAATTTTACCGCTTTTTTAGCAAGAACATAATCTAAATCATCATTTCTCCAATTATCCATGCAAAAGTTAAGCTTTAGTTTTGCATGCTCAGAACGACTTCTTAATTCCCGAATTGAATATTTAATAAAGATATCTTGATAATATTGAAAAAAATCGTGAAAGATTTTAAAACGTTTAAAAGCTTTATCTTCTCCTAGATTATCTAAAGCAATATTTCTTCTTCTTGATTCAGGACGTAAAATGTATTTTGGATCATTTTCTGATATTTCCACTTTTTTCATTTCTTCAATAATATCTCTCCTTGTAATATGTACGCCTGTATGAATGTTTCCTCTAAATTTGTCTATTACAAAACAATCTACATATGCATGACTGTTTTCATTTAGAAATGGACGCATATTTTCCATAATTATACAATCAGCATCCATGAACACAATATAATCTCCTGCAAATTCTAGTTCTAGAATATGTTCCATAGCTTTAGAAAATGGTTTGATATTTTTGATAATATGTACATTATCTGGATCAATATTTTTTATAGCAAAATCTAATGCTATTTGAGATGTTCTTTCTTCAACTGTCCTAAAAACTAATTCAATTTTCCTCATAATTTAAATTATATTTACTAATTTGATATTTTTCTTTTATATAATATTATTTAAAATATTTTTAAGTAAATTGCTTAACTTTTTACAGTCTTTCAATTAACATTATTTCTTTATAGATTTTCTGGTTAAAGAGATTACTCTTAAAAAATTATACATTTATTGTAAAAAATATACATATATTCAATTTAATACTTATGATTTTTTGAGTAATTTCACTATCAATCAAACAATAAAAAAATATTTTTATTGATTTCTTTTAAAAAAAAGCTCATTATTCTTTTATGACAATTATACTACTACTATGTAGGTTAGCCTATAACGATTTCTCTGATTTTTCTAATTATCTTAAAATAGAGAATATTTGGAAAATTCATTCTCTTTTTAAAAAAAGGATGTAATTTCTTTTTGGTTTTAGGATAAATTTTAACTATAAAAACAATTACATTTTGCTCTTTTCTTTAGGACAGTAAGATATTTTATTTATTTGATCTAATATACTTTCTGGTAAATTATTTTTATCAGCGTCCATAAGAGTTATGATTTTTGATAATATAAGTAGTTCTTTTTGGTCTAATCCCCTAATATTACTCCATCCTTTTGTTTTATTTGTAATGCATATAAAATACTTTTTCTTTCCAGATTTTACACATCTTTTATCTTTACAACCTTGGCAATTAATTGGTGAAAAATAAACATTACCATTTCTTAAAAAAATTGAGAATGTTCCAAAATTATCATTGAATATATTAATATAATCTGGATTTTTATCATTAATTTCAATATCTAGTTTTTCCAATACTTTTTTTAGTGAGCTAGTATTTATTCTGCGAGAATATGACGAAATATAACTAGATTCATAATATTCATCACAGGAATAATCAATTTGTTTATTATTAACTATTATATTAAACGGAGTATAAGCGATGGCAAAATTATCTCTGGTTTTATTTTGTTTTATATTATCTAAAAGGAAAGTACTAATTTGACCAAAGATTTGTTTTGGGCTTAAAGTTTTACTAATTATAATATTTTCTTCTTTTCTAAAGTTTTTAAATTTCTGATTTTTAAAATAAGTTTGTTCTATATCTTCAATTGTTCGATCTTTAAGAACTATGCTGAATACTAAATTAACAACGGGGAGATTGGCTTTTATTTCATTAAAATAAGAGAATATTTGATCAACTTTATTCTCTGAAATAAGAACAATTACAGCTTCAGTTCCAGGATAATATGTTCCTCTTATAAACGCTTTTTCTTTTCCACAATGTATATTCCAAAGATAATATTCAAAAATATAGTGGTTTTCATGTATTAAATCGACTTTTGAAAGGTTCACTCCAATATTATTTTTATTTTGGATCGAAAGACAACTGGAACTCATTTTTCTTTGAAATTCATTTTTAATAAGTTCTTGACCGCCTAAGAGACAAATCTTTTTTTTAAAAATGCTATATTCGGAAGGGATACTTTTCAGAGAGTCCATCAAACACAATCTCCCTCTCATTTATTATAAAAATATAGTAATATGGAGAATAGGAGACCATAAATAATAAGTGTATTGAATATTTTTAATATATTGATTAAAGAAATAAAGTGATTGAATTAAATATGAGTGAAAAATATAAAGAATTCTTAAAAAAAATCCATAACAATAAAAAAAATAAAATTCCAGAATATATCACAATAACAATTCGTCCAGGGAAAAAAAAAAAACTGATGGATATTAAAATTCGTAAAGAGGAGGCAAATATATTAAAAATAATGGGGCATGAAGCAGAGGTAAAAGGTTGGTTTTTACATTCATATCATATCCCTTTAAAAAACCTTGGTTTAAGTGAAGATTCTAAAAATAAAGACATTATATCATATCTTAACGAACCTGAAAAAATTATGAGTGATAAATATACTAAGAAGCTTATTATTGAAATAATAACAAAATATTTAGAAATATCTGCAGAAGGAAAAACTCATTTTTTTAAAACTGAAAGATACAAAGTTAAAAAACAATATAATACTGGTGGGAAAGTAAAAACACTATAAATAAAACTATTATATTTTTCTGTTTATATCCTTGTTCTTTAACATATAAAATTAATCATTATTATTTCCTCTTAATGGCATTCCTTCAAAACTTACAAATTCATTTTTCTCAGGTTTAATACATCTATACGGATTTTTTTTATCTTCAATTTTTCTTCCGAATGTTAAGTAACCCGAATGACCAACCATTCTTGTTTCTGGCCGACTAGCATTTTCTTTTATTTGCATTGTCCTCAATAGCAATTCAACAGACTTCACATCAAAAAATTCATTTTTCTTCAATTCAAAAGTTGTCTTTTTTACTTGTTCGATTGTTGGAGAAAAGGATACAATAGAACCACTAAACTTTAGAAATTTCTTTATTTTTTTAATTGCTGCCCATGGATTTGGCATATCTAACACAATAGCATCTATATCTTCATGAATGATATCATCTTCAATTATATTTCCAAACCTAATTGTTACATACTTCTCAAGCTTGGCTTTTTTTATATTCTTACTTGCTTGTTTTATTGATTTCTCTCTGATATCATAAGAATAAACATGGCCATTAGGCCTTACATAGTTTCCTAAAATACATGTTAATGCACCAGAACCACACCCTGCTTCAACTACTTGACTACCTGGCTCAATACCTGTATTTAATAGAATTAGACCTGCATCTTTAGGATAAATTATCTGAGTTTTTCTTGCCATATGTAAAATAAAATCTGATGGAATTGGTTTAAGAATAATGAATTTATATCCTTGTTGTTTATAAGGTTTTGAAAATATACAGATTCCGTATGGTTTGCCGATTATATCATCAAATTCAATAATTCCTTTATGTGTATGAAAATTTTCTCCTTTTTTAACTTGAACTAGCCACCTCCTTCGATCATCTAAAATTAAATAGATAAATTCATTTTCCCTAATTATGTTTAGTTCTCTTTTTTCCATTATTTATTAACAAATCTTATAAAAATCTAAAAGATTATCATTTTATAAATTTCATTAAATAAAAGAATATATTATTATTCATTTTAATTAATTGAGATCTTATATGATAGAAATAGCCTTATCCTAATCCTTAATAGTTTAATAAATATAAAAAAATCAAAATATTTGAAAAATACAAATAAAAATATTATATATAAAGTAAAAGATAAAAATAATAATACCTTCTTATTATCAAATAATATTTTTAATCTATTTATAAAACTCCTTAATGAACTTTTTATGAGTAATGATAATACAGATAATAAATCAACCACTTCTTTTCAAGATCTTCAATCTCAGTTAGATAAAGCAAAGAATAATAGAGACGAATTAAATCAAAAAACAAAAGATTATATTAACACTCTTCAAGAAATCGAATCTAATATTAATGAATTAGTAAATGTTACAAAAGAGAAATATAGAAAGAGAAGGGATAGTTGGAATCAAAAAGTTGCAAAATTAAAAGATAAGAAAATCGAATATAAAGATTTGTTAACCAGATTAATTACTGAAAGAAATGAATTACAGAAAGATAAAAATAAACATAGAGGAAAATTCTCTTCTATAAAAAAAATAGATAGTAAAATAGAAAATTTAGAGAGAATAATAGAAACAGAGAATCTGGAGATCTCAGAGGAAAATATGTATATTGATCAAATACAGGATATGATGGAGAGAAAAAATGAGTTAATAGGACAAGAAGATAGCGATGATTATTTTAAAATAGAGAAACAAATAAAGATTGTTAAAATTAATCTAAATAAAATATATGAACAACTTAACAAATGGTCTAATAAATCTCAAGATTATCATATTAAAATGCTTGAAATATATGACGAAGTAAAAGAATATAAAGATAAAAAGAAAAAAATTGAAGAGGACTTAATAGAAAATAAAAAAAACGCTGATAAATACCATGAAGAATATTTAAAATTAGTGAAAGAAGGAAAGAAATTTCATCATAGTAAATTTAATAAACCTAGGAGACCAAATTATAAAAGTCATAAAAGTGACAACAAGAAATTAGAAAAAATAAAAAGAGATAAACTTGCTACAGCATTGGAAAAACAAAAAGCTGGAAAGAAGTTAAATATTTATGAAGCAAGACTAATTTTTGATAAAAGTAAAGGTTCATAATAATTGGTTTTGATTTTTAACTATTATTCATATGTATTAAAAACCAAACCATTTGATATCTAATCGTTAGTGAAAAAATTTTAATTAAAAGACATATTTTTTAAATCAATTTTTACGATAAAATAAATATTGAATAAAATTGAGCAATAAATTAGCAGAAATTCGTTTAATCTTACAAGAACATTCAAAAATGTTAAAGAGATCTATCCCTTTAATTGCTTCTGAAAATGTAACAAGTCCCGCTGTTGATGAAGCATGTGCTAGTGATTTTAGTCATAGATATGCCGAGGGATGGGTTGGACAGAGAGTATATGCAGGGTGTAAATATATAGATAAGATCGAACAAATCTGTATGGATCTAACAAAAGAATATTTTAATTGTGTACATGCTGATGTTCGACCTATTTCAGGTGTAATGGCAAATCTAGTACTTTATAATGCATTCACTTCTGAAAATAATGGAAAAATGTGTGCTATGCCTATACCAAAGGGAGGTCATATTTCTCATGCTCCGAAATATACTAGCTCTGGTAAGCCTATATATGGGACGGCTGGTACTGTCCGAGGTCTAAAAATAAAATATTTAGCATTTGATGAAGAAAATATGAATATTGATCCAGATAAATCAGCGATAATTATTAGAGAATTTGAACCTGAAATGGTTTTATTTGGTGCATCTGTATTTCTTTTTCCTCATCCTGTCAAAGAATTAAGTGATGTTGCTAAAGAAGTAGATGCCTTTATCGGATATGATGCGGCTCATGTAGCAGGTTTAATCGGTTCGGGATATTTTCAAGATCCTCTTAGAGAGGGGGCTGATGCTGTTGCTTTTAGCACCCATAAAACGCTTCCAGGTCCACAACATGGAGCGGTTATCTCAAATAGAGAAGATCTAATAGATTCATTAAAAAAGGCTGCATTTCCTGCTTTATTTTCTAATCATCATCTTCATAATGTCGCGGGTTTATCAGTGGCATTAACAGAGATGCTTGAATTTGGAAAGGATTACCATAAAAAAGTGATTGATAATGCAAAGGCTTTAGGCCAAGCTTTGAATGAGAGAGGTTTCAATGTATTATGTGAACATAAAGGATTTACTGAATCTCACCAGCTAGTGATAGATATTTCAAATTTTGAAAAAAATATTGGACTTGGTGGAGACATTGAAAAAATTTTAGAAGAAGCAAATATTATAATAAATCGAAACCTTTTACCACAAGATATTAGGAAAGGTAGACATTATTTGAATCCAGGAGGTCTAAGAGTTGGTACATCAGAAATAACTCGATTAGGAATGGGAAAAAGTGAAATGACAGATATCGCTGAATTCTTTAAAAAATTAATTATTGATCAAAAAGATCCAAATAAAATTAAACAAGAAGTATTAGAATTCAGAAAAGGATTTCAATCAGTTAAATACTGTTTTCAATCATCAAACCAAGCCTATGAATATTTAAACTTTTATTAGTATTATTAATAGTATTTATCCTATGACAAAATTTATCTTATATGTATCTTTTATCAAAATAATTTCTTTATTTTTTAATCATTAAAATTCGAATATTATGGAACTTGAAATTGTTGAAAAGGATAAATATAATTTAAAGCTCATTATAAGGGATATTTCACTTGAAATGATTAATGCTTTAAGAAGAATTATTCTTTCATGGATTCCTGCAATGGCCGTCGACGAAGTAATTATTCTGAAAAATGATTCACCTCTATATGATGAAATATTAGCACATAGAATTGGATTAATACCATTGAAAACCGATCTAGAATCTTATAGTTTACCTTCTGATTGTAGTTGTGGAGGGTATGGCTGTCCATCATGTCAAGTTTCTTTGACGTGTGAAGTTATTAATGATTCAAAAAATAATCTGATTATATATTCAGGAGATTTGAAGACTAGTGATCCAAATATCGTTCCTGTTGATCCAAATATACCCATAGTTAAAATTGGAGGGGGATCAAGTCTAATATTTGAAGCATATGCAACTCTAGGTAGATCTAGAACTCATGTTAAATGGCAACCTGTTTCAAACGTATTTTTTAGATATTTACCTATTATTGAATTTGATAATACTAAATGTGGTAATTGTCCCGATAAATGTATTGTTTCACGGATGTGTCCAGAAAAACTCTATGATTTCTCGGATCAAAAATTACCTAAACTTATCAAAGATCCTTGGAAGGCTTGCACATTATGTAAAGCATGTAGAGAAAATTGTCCTGAAAAAGCAATTAAACTGGATTGGGAAAAAGATACTTATCTTTTCTTTATAGAAAGTGATGGAGTATTACCCTTTAATGTTATTTTAAGAAAATTGTTTGAAATATTTTTTGCTAAAATTGATGAATTTGTTGATAAATTAGAACAAATCGAAATACAAGAATAATCCAATCAAAAATTTATTAAATTATCAAATTTTTATATAAATACCTTTAAATAATAAGAGAAAGTGTTGCTATTGAGTCATAAAGTAACAGGTCCAACAAATTACTATACACGTAAATTAATTAGGGATTTGTGGAAAACAAAAAGAAGAATTTGGAGAAAAATATCAAAAAAAATCGCTTCTCCAAGGAGAAATAGAGTAGAAGCTAATTTAAAAAGAATAAATAAAAAAACAAAGCAAAATGATGTTATTTTAATTCCTGGAAAAGTTTTGGGAATTGGAGAATTGAATCATAAATTAACTATTGCTTGTTTAAATTATTCAAAATCAGCAAAAGAAAAAATCGCAGCTTCAGGGAGTAAATTAATAACTATTGAAGAATTACTAGTAGAAAATCCAGAAGGAAAAAATATTAAGATTTTTTATTAAAAAATTAAGTGATATAAAATGCAAGAATATCTATTGTTAGATGCTAAGGATAAAATTTTGGGAAGATTTTGTAGTCAAGTTGCCAAAAAAACCTTATTAGGGCAACATATCGTTGTAATAAACGCAAAAGATGCAATTATTAGTGGAAATAAAAGTGAAATCCATGAAAGATATCTTTCAAAATTGAATATAAGAACAGCTACAAATCCAACAAAAGGACCTTTTCATCGCCGAAGACCAGATACATTTATGAAAAGAGTTATTAAGCAGATGCTTCCAAGAAAAAAAATCAGAGGAAAAGAAGCAATTAAAAGAATACATGTTTATGCAGAAAATATTCCAGAACGATTTAAACCAAAATATCAAAAATTAATTCCTCAAGATATCCCTAAATGTAATAAAACACGTCTCTTCTATTATAATAAATTTATAACATTAGAAAATTTATGTAATAGAATAGGTGGATGGAAAAAAAAAGAGATTGAGGCCTAATAATAATGTCAATGAAATTAATACAATCTGCTGGTAAGAGAAAAGCGTCTATTGCGAGAGCCACACTAAGATATCCTTCTAAAGGATTAATTAAAATAAATAATGTACCTTTAGAAATTTACAAACCAGAGATAGCTAGATTAAGGATACAAGAAGTATTAGAAATTATTAACAATCCTAAAGTTCAAAAATGTGATATTGAAGTTACTGTTAAAGGTGGAGGAACTAGTGGTCAAACTGACGCTGCAAGAATAGCAATTGCCAGAGCAATTAATAAATATATTGGAACAAAAAAAATAGAACGTACATTAAGAGAATACGATGATGCCTTATTAAGTGGTGATTCTAGGAGAATAGAACCAAAGAAATTTGGTGGAACTAAAGCAAGAAAAAGAAGACAAAAGTCTTTCCGTTAAAAAAAATTAAGTTATTTTTTCAATATTTGTACCTAATTTTTCTAAATCTTCAATAAAATTTGGATAAGAATCCTTTATTATTTCTATATCATTTATAATTGATTGTGTTGTAGAATATAGGCTTGCTACTATACATGCCATGGCAATTCTATGATCATTTTCATGATTTATTGAAGATCCAATTATATTATCACAGTGATAAATTTCTATTCCATCATTTTTTTCAATGATTCTTACTCCCTTTTTTTTTAATTCTCTTGCCATAACTAAAATCCTATTACTTTCTTTAAATCTTAAATTGCTAGCATTATATAATACAGTCTTTCCTTCTGCATAAGCTCCTAATACGGATAATATTGGAAATAGATCTGGAATATCACTACAATCAATCTCTCTACCTTTTAATGGATATTTATTAATGTTTCCATAAACCACAATCTTCTTTTCTTTTTCAAAAATATCAATTTTTGCTCCCATCTTTTTTAGAATATCAATAATTATTTTATCTCCCTGTATGTCCTGAAAATCTAAATTGTTTATAGAGATTTGAGAATCATTAGGAGATAGAACAGTGGCTGCAATTATAAATGCAGCAGAGGAAAAATCAGCAGGTATTTCATAAATCTGAGTTCGTGAAACCTGACCTGTTTGAATAAAATATTTTAATATCTTATCTTTTTCCTTTTTCTCAATGATATTAATTCCAAATTTTTCAAGTAGATTAAGAGTAATTTTTATATAGGGATATGATACTAATGGTGTTGTGATTTTAAGTTCAATAATATTTGTTTTATCACACTTTAGTAAAGCGCATAAGATAATCAATGCTGTAATGAATTGTGAACTTATATCTCCTTTTATTTCAATTGATTTACATATTTTTTCTTTCCTCTCAATAAAGAATTCTTCTTCACTTAATTGATATTGTGCACCTAAATTTGTTAGAGCTTCCAATAATGGAAGAATTGGTCGCTTTCTTTTAATAAATTCTCCCTTAAACCTTAGTCCACCCTGAATTAATAAACTTAAAGCAGTAAAGATTCTTAATGTTGTCCCCGAATTCTTACAATCAACTGGTTTTCTATTATCAAAAGAAAAATTCATTAATCCACTTACAACTAAAGAATTTTCATTTATTTTAGCAATTTTAACTCCTAAAGATTTTAATATCTTAATTGTGACTATTACATCCCCAGAAATCAAAGGATTCTTGAGAACTGATGCTCCTTCAGTAATTCCAGCTAAAATAAATGCTCTATGAGAATAACTCTTAGAACCAGGAGGAATAATAGTTCCTTTTATTGGATTTGCAGGAACTTTTATTTTAAGATTCATTAATTAATAAAGGGTTTTTTTTAGTTAAATTCTTTTTTGATTTTTCAATCAATTCATACTTTTTACCAATTTGAAAAGAATCTCTCAATCAAAGAAATTGAAATTAGAAAATAAATTAATAAGATTTATTTGAAAAATAAATATAAATTTAAAAAACTTTAATTTAGTGTAAAATCATAAAATCTAGAATATGATTAATAATGTATATTGAACAAATAATCTAGCAGAGATTTGTGAAAAATGGGATTTAATACATTAGGAAAACTGTTTAAAATAACTTCATTTGGAGAAAGTCATGGTGAAGTAATTGGAATAATTATTGATGGTGTTCCTGCGGGATTAGAAATTAATTTAGATTTTATCCAAGATGAATTAACGAAAAGAAAACCGGGCCAATCTAACATTACTACCCCAAGAAATGAATCTGATAAAGCAAAGATCATTTCAGGAGTGTTTAAAAATAAAGCTACGGGTGCTCCAATTTGTATTGTTATTGAAAACAAAGATGTTGACTCTTCTAAATATGAAAAATATAAAGATCTATTAAGACCATCTCATGTAGATTATTCTGCTTTGAAAAGATATGGAGGATATGCTGATTATAGAGGATCAGGAAGATTCTCTGGAAGAATAACCGCTGGATTAGTTGTAGCTGGAGCAATAGCAAAAAGAATTCTTAAACTCTATAATATTTCCATTTTTGCTTATACAAAAAGTATAGGGCAAATTAATGATAATAATGATTATATAATTAAGGATGTTGATAATTTTATAGAAATACGAGAAAAATCCATCGTCAGAAGTTTAAATAATAAAATATCTGAAAAAATGGTTCAATTAATTGAACATATTAGAAATGAAAATGATTCTATAGGTGGTATAATTCGATGTATTGTAAATAATTTACCTTCAGGAGTCGGTAGTCCCTTATTTGAGGGATTAGAATCTAGTATAAGTAAAGCAATCTTTTCAATTCCAGCAATAAAAGGAATAGAATTTGGATTAGGATTTAAAGCCGCAGAAATAAAGGGATCAATACATAATGATCCTTGGATAATTAAGAATGGAGAGATAAGAACTACTACAAATAATTCAGGAGGGATTATTGGTGGTATTTCAATTGGTATGCCTATAGTTTTTCAGGTTGTTGTCAAACCTACAGCATCAATAAGTCAAGAACAGAACACTGTTGATATTGCTAAAATGGAGAATACTAAATTGAAACTAACTGGAAGACATGATCCTTGTATTGTTCCCAGAGCAGTCATAGTTGTTGAGGCAATAACTGCTATAACATTATTAGATCAATTATTATTTGAAGGTAAAATTCCTAATGTTATCAGATCAGAAAAAAAAAAATAAAAAAAAAGTATATCATTCTATTAAAAATAGGAATATAGTTATAAACATCATTAAATTAAATGATAAATGACAGATTATAGAAGGTAATATTGATTCGCTTCTTTCCTTAAGTATACTCAGAATCCAGCTAAGTCCCAACATTAATAAAAAAAAAATTGAACCTGATAAAAATAAAAAATACCAATTACTACCAATTCTATTAATACCATGGTGAAATATATGAATTCCTGCAAATGCTAAAGCATTGCCAATAATTGCAATATTTTTATTTTTCTTTTCTTTGATTGATTCATGAATTATTCCACGGAAAAACAATTCTTCTCCAACCGAACTAAATAAAATACCTGGAATAGTAATAATAAGAACTATACTAGCTGTAATATATTCTGATGAAAAATCTTCAGGTAAAATTTGTTTACTTATATTAATATACCAATTATCAATCGTCATGTCAAATAACAATATTCCAATTAAAAAGCAAATAAATGATAATAAAAGTCCTAATAGAAAACTGTATAATAACCAAATTTTTTTATTTGGTTTTCTAATTCCTATTTTTTTCAATCCATATTTTGAAAAAAAAATAAAAGGTAGAATCCACATTAGTAAAAAATTTACTAAAATCAACATTTCTACATCTCCTGGACCAAGTAAACCATAAATCCTTGGATAACTTAATAAAATAAACAAAATTATGCTTAGGATCAAAGCACTTTTAAATATTTTCTTCCAAATGGGGCGTAATAAATTATTTTTCTCATCCATCCGAGTAAGCACTTTAAAATGATTATAAATAAATAAATTTAAAATTAGAATATAAAATTTGAATGGACCAATTATTATTTAAATATCAAAATAATTGAGATGAGAAGATTTAAGGGGTTCAATTATTAAGGATGAAAAAGGGTATAATTAAAGAAATATTTTATAACTTTTAATTACAAATTTTTATAAATAATCACAAGGTAATTATTATATAATTAAAAATCCCTCTAATTAATGATAATTTATGAGTAATAATGTTGACACCTCTGGGCAATGGAATGAATTCTATAAAAAAAAAGGAGATTATTTGGTAGAATTATCTCAAAATCATTTTATGAATAAAGAATATCGTAAATGTCTTGAATTATTAAATCAAGCTTATGCCATGTATAAAAAGGGTAATTGTACGGAAGATGCAGAGAAAACAAAAAAAAGATTTGATGAAATTAAACAACAACATTTTAAAAAGAATGATTAAATATTATTCTAATAAACTCCTTGAATTCCAATCAGACTTCATAAAAGATATAATCTGTATATTCTAAATTTTTTTTTATAATAAAGAAAATAATAAATTTTATATAAATTAAAGAGTTATTTTTAAAATGAAAAGAATAATTATGGGATTTGGATCTCATCTGTATTTTCTTTAAGTTTATTTTCAATATCTCTAATATGTGGTCCATTCCAGAATATTTTTCTACAATCTAAATTTAGACATTGATAAAATTCATTATAATATTGAAATGTATCTTCTTTTACTTTATCCTTTATTAGATTTTTATCAATTACTTCTTTTAATTCTGAATTACAAACAGAACAATGAGCTTTTTTTATATTAAAATTATAATTCAATCCAAATTCTTTTTTTAGCTGATTTAAATAGCTATATATATTTTCTCCTTCCAAAAAAAAACTCTGGTTTTTAAATCTTTCATATAAAGGTAAATCTTTTGTAATGATGATTCGATTAGTCTTTTTTGCATATTCTATTAATATATCATCTGGAATTGAATCTAATTTATAAATTTTCTCCAAATCATTCGCATATATCGTATCATAACCAAAAATTCTTAAAAATCTAGACAGTCTTCCAAGCATTGCGTCTATCAAGAATTTCAAAAAATCAACTCTATAATATTATAATTAAATAATAATATTTTTTTATTATTTAAATCTGGGATAAATTAATAGAAAATTATTAATTTTTTAAAATTAATCTATTCTTTAGATGATGTCTATAAAAGATTTAATGCAAAAAGCTGTAAATTTCCATGGACATAGTTGTCCAGGTTTAGCATTAGGTGTTCTTGTTTCAAAATATATTCTAGACCATGGAAATGATTTTTCCATTGATGAAGAGTTGGTAGCCGTTGTAGAGACAAATTCTTGTGGAGTTGATGCTATTCAAGCATTATTAGGGACGACCTTTGGAAAAGGTAATTTGAAATTTAAAGATTATGGTAAAAATAATTACACATTTTATAATAGACACACAAAAAAAGCTGTGAAACTAAAATTAAAAAAAAGTAGCATTTCCCAAAATATCCAAATCAGAGAAAAAAGGATAGAAAAAATACTCAATTCATCACCAGAAGAAATTTATACAATTAATAGTATAGTATTTAAACCTCCTGAAGAGGCACAAATTCATGATAGAATAATATGTGATAATTGTGGTGATCCAACAATGAGTACAAGAATTAAAGCTATTAAGGGTAAAAATTTTTGTATTCCATGTTATAAAGAATAAATTAGCAGGAAAAAAATATTAAGATTTTTACATTCCTAACATTAATAGAAATTATTAAATCTGAATTATAATATATGTGATAAAATCAACACAAATTCTCTAATTATTCCTCAGGATAAAGCATTAGAAATCATTAAAAAGGCAAAAAATATTTACCTGAGAAAATGTGTTTGTCGGGCAAAGGTAAGAAAATGTCCCCCAGATACATGGGAAGTGTGCCTTCTTTTTGAACATGCGGCAAAGGATGATCTTAAAGAAGCTTATCCAATACAAAAGGAACGAGCATTATCAATTCTTCAATATGCTAAGGATAATAATCTCATCAATAGACTTTTTTACACCGTAAAAAGTCATCATATAACAGAAATCTGTAGTTGTTGTTCATGTTGTTGTTCACCTATTTTAAGAATAAAGAAGAATTCATCATATGATAACGAATTAAAAACTAACTTGATTGCGTTTACTAATAATGAACTCTGTATAAAATGTGGTATATGTCAAGAGATATGCGTATTTGATGCAAGGAACTGGAATGATGGAAAACTGAGTTTCAATGAAGTAAAATGTTTTGGGTGTGGTCTTTGTATAAATAATTGCCCTATGAATGCAATTTCATTAAAAACAAAATCTAACCATGGAATAATTATACCAGAAGTAATATTATAGTTATAATCATTAAATAATTATAATATTAAGCGATTGTTTACAACAAATTTATTAAAAATAAATTTTATGATATTTCTATTAATTTAAATAAATATTTATTAATTCTTTAATTAATCTAAATAATAGTTTTAATGCAATTATATCTTGTTATGATTATACGAGAATTTTCTGAAAGGGACATTGATGAGATAACTAGATTAATGAAGAATCTATGTAGAATAAAAGAGCAGGAATTTAATGAGCAAAGATGGAGAAAAAGTATTGAAGGTCAAATGAAGCAAGATAATAATAGTCAAGTTATGGTTGCATTTGATATGGAAACTAATCATGTTCTCGGAATGGCTTACTGTGCTGTAAAAACTTCAGATAATGGTTTTCGATTTGGATATCTATCCAATCTAATAGTTAAAGAAGAAAAAAGGAGAACAGGTATAGGGGAAAAGATTATTCATTCTATTATAGATTATTTTAAGAATAACCACATTCAATCTATTAAAATTTCTTTAAAACCTAAAGTAACTAAACCAGTAGAAAAACTATTTACTAAATTTGGTTTTGAAGAAATTTATCGTATATATGAATTAAAAATTTGATTATATTACTAAAATGAGAAGATTTTTACCAATTATTTTAAATAATTATTTATATTTGACAAGTAAGAGGATAATTTATGATTAAAGAATTGAAGAAAGATAATACTTTATTAGTTAAAGGCCCTACTCGAATTGAAGTAATGGAAGGATTTGTTGAAATTTTTGGCAAAGAAATATCTAGTGAACATAAAGAAAGAACACTTATTATACCCAGTGCAACTAGATATCCATTGTATGCCATCCAAAATTCAAAATTGCAAATAACAGCCAATAATCCCGAAGAAAACCTTGAAGTTGTTAAGGATAATTCAGTATCAAAAGAATGGCAAGATATAAAGGACACTATTCTTAATTATATTATTAGTAACAGAAACGAAGTTCCTGTTAAAATTATGACTCTTGGTATAAGTAGTGGTAAAACTGCTTTAATAAAATATCTAGCAAATAATCTTTTAAAAGAAGATTTAAAAGGAGGATATCTCGATTCTGATCTTGGGCAACAAATAATGTATTTACCTACCACTATTAATATCGGAGAAATAAAAAATCCAATTTTTTCAGGAGAACATATTAATCCAGAATTTACTCAATTTATAGGAGCCACATTTCCAAAAGGAAATCTTAAATTTATTGTTTCTCATTCATGTAAGGATTTAATTGATAATTACGTTAAAAAACATAAAGAAACAGATTTTATTCTTATAGATAGTGATGGATGGATAAAAACCGAAGCAGGTATTATATATAAAAATTTTTTTATTAATGCTATTGATCCTGATTTTATTATTTTATTCCAAGATGAGGAGATTGAGGAATTAAAAGAAATTGAAAAAAATGCAAAATCTAAAAAAAAAAGAAAAATACTCATAATTAAAGAAAAGAACGATTATTTCTATGAAAGAAGTAAAGAAGAAAGAAGATTTCTAAGACAAAGTCAATTCTCCAAAATATTAGTAGATTATCGTAAAATGACTATTCCTCTAAATGATATTAAATTCGTAAAACATGATTATAATGAAGAAGAAGATAAATTAATTGAAACAGAAATTAACCTTAATGAGCTAGTAAGATTACCTTATCATTATGTAATAATTGCTCTTCTTACTAAACGCTCTAAATTAATAAAAATTGGATTACTCTTTTCAATTAATTTAGATAAAGAGTATATCTTATTATTCTCCGAGTTAAATTACAAAGAACAAATTAAGGTAAAAAAGATTCTAGTAGGTAGCCTTAGATTAAGCACAAAGGGAAATCATCAAGGTTATTTATACTTATAAACTTATTTTCCTCGATAAAATACATATTACATTAATCTCACTTTATCAATATTTAAAAAACAAAGTATTTATTTATTAGCTTGATCTTAGTATCAATAATTAATCCCTAAAATGATGAAATTTCCTTGAGTGAAGAAAAACTTTCAAGATTTGTCAAATTAATGAATAATTCTATTTCCAATTCAGATTTAGATTTGATTAATTTGGGAAAATCATTAGGATTAGATTTGGTTTCATTTACAGAATTAAGAGAATCTCAGGAAGATGAATTTACAGATAAAGTTAGAAAAAAAGCTCTTGCTAAACTAGAAAAAATTAATGGAGATGTATTGCACGACCTTGATGTATTTTATGTAGGAAGTATTGATTTTATGGTATGTAAGGATCAAGGTAATGGAAAAAAATATTTTTTATTAGAAACGAATGGAGCGAGTAATAGAGGACTTTCGATTTTAACTGAAAAGCAACAAAAAATAATCTATAATGGTTATTTTGAAGCGATTAATCAAGTAATAATGAAAAATAACAGAAAAGATGAAAAAATATTAATTGTTGTAGGAGTCCCCATTAATGATGGTTTAATCCATGAAAAAGCAATAATGATTGAATATTTAAGGACTTTAATTAATGCTAAAGGATTATCAGTTAAATTATTTAATTTGGATAATTTTAAAAGAAGTTTTGATTGTAATATAGCATTCTTAATTGCTGACTATAAACAATTGTCTTTAAACCTATCATTTAAAGATAATTGGATTAAGTTTAAAAATGAAAATATAAGCTTATTAATTGGAGATGGGATTGCAAGACGTATAAATGATCCTAAATTTGAAGGAATAATTAAAGAGAATTTTCGAAAAATAAAAACAATAATTATTAATCCCATTTATATGGTAACTGATGATAAATCATTAACTTATTTAGCACAGCATTTAGATAATAGATTTCTTGATGAATTTAATGCAGCGCCTTTTTTATTTTCTAAAGCATTCAATGAGGAGGAACTTATTGAAAAAATTAAAAAAGCTATTATTGAATATAAAAAACCTTTAATAATTAAGCCATATGGAGGTTCTGGTGGGGCCGGAGTAATGTCTATTTTTCCAGATGATATAAATAAAAATCCTTCTAAATTAAAAGTTATTGTAAAAAAAAGTAAAGAAGAATTTTATGTTAAGTTTATGAAAAATAGAAATCCATTTCCCTATACTATACAGGAAATGGCTGATTTCTCTTTAATAGATTGGAGAGGCGCTAAACATACTTTCGATATAAGAATTTATGTATCTCAAATAAATGGAAAGATAATACCAATTGGAGGTTTAGCTCGAATAGCTCGTGGAAATTATATATCTGGTCTAAATAAGGAAGAATTTGTTGTCAACCTTTCTGGTTTTGATGGAAGAATCGAAGTAGATCGAGGGATAGGCTTATCTGAGAAATCCACAAAACTTCTAGACATGAAAATGGACCATTTTATTGAAATTTTTTGTAATTCTTGTATTATTTTTAAAAGTATCGTAGATAATTATAAAAATATCTTATCTTTTTCAGATTGGGATAGATTTATTGGTCCTTACTAAAATGAAAATAACAACTCTAAAAGCTTTATTAGATATAAATAATCGGGAAGAATTATTTAAAGGTTTAATCTTAAAATTTCGTGATTTTACTCAAATAGATCATATCATTTTTAAACAATATGAAACTTCAGAAGGACCCATCCCTTGCATTTTTATCAAAAATAATGTTGATTCTAAAGGTATAAAATATGTTAAGGTATTTATATCAGCACAACATAATGAATTTAATGGATTATTTGGAACATTAGAATTTCTCAATCATATAAGTGATAATAACCGTGAGTTAAATGAGATATTGAGTAAAAATCAAGATCTAATATTTTTTCCAATTATGAATCCTTATGGATTTTTAAATCCAAGCAAAAATAATAAATTCGGTTATTTTTTAAAAAATGGAACAAATTTAAATAGATTTTGGCGAAGAACTTTTGCCCCAGAACATCCACTAAGTCAAAGGGATAGTATAGGAAATCAAATTCCTGAACATGCAGCATTTGTAAAGAAAGTCCTCCAAAAATATTGGGATAATGAAAAAATTACAATCTATATTCTAGACTTTCATGAAACCTCTCTTTTAGATCGATTCTCGTTAGATTTACTCAATAATTTTAGTAAAAAATCAATTATGTATAAATTCAATCATTGGCTAAAGGAGGGAATTATTTTAAATGTAATAAAGTTATACAATATTAATTATCATAAAAAACCACTATTTAAAAAAAAAAAACAATCTGATAATTATACTCAAATTAGTATATCATCGAAACAATTAGATTTTGTTTATGAAAAGTTACAAAAATATATCTCTAATAATTCAGGTAAATTACCTTTCTACTTTTTATATAGTGATAAAAGTAAGAATTATTGTCTAAAATTAGCAAAAGAAATATATGAAAAATTAAAAGATAATCTTTGGGAAACATATTATCCCGCTTTTAATCATAATTTTATTGATCATGGATGTTTTGTAAAAATGAGTGATGCAACTCCACGTAAAAATATTTATACCATGGAAATTGAATCTCAAAAACAATTCTTCAATTTATTTGAAGAATATGAAAAATCAAATTCAGATCCAGACTACTTTGAGAATAAATTGAGATCAATAAATTTAAGTATAAAATTAGCCCATGAAGCAATTAAAAAAATGATTAATCTATTCTAATTATTTAAAAAACTTAAAATCGCACCCGTAAGCGCAACTTCATTTTTCTTGCTAATATGCCCACCTTTTCTAAAAACTAATTGATTCTTCTCGGGTAAATCTAAAATAGACACATTCTCTTTGAAATTATGAAATTTAATTACATTATCATTTCTACTATGTATTAGAAAAATTTTTCTAATATATTTTTTCCATTCTTCTTCTGAGAGTTTTTTTTTAAGGTCCTTGAATATAAGTCCAGGAGACAATTTCTTTACTTCCTCTTCGTTGGGAAATATTTTAATACCTTTCATTAAGAAACTCAATAAAACAATGGGATTAAGTCTTTTAACAGTTTTTTTATAATCAGAAATTGCTGATATTGCAATTATTTTTTCGATGTTTTCTTCCATATAACTTCCTGCTAATACAATTAAGGCTCCGATACTGAATCCAATTGAGTGAATTTCCATATTCGCTAGATCTTTATGTTGTCTTACCCAATTAATTAAAATTTTATAATCTTCAAGTCGCTTGATAAATTGCCCTCTTTTTCCCACTTTTTTTGATTTACCATGCCCTCTAGCATCATAAGCAAGAATAATATATCCTTGAACTGCTAATGGAAGGTATATATATTGAAGAGCCTCTTTTTTATCACCCAAACCATGATTTACAATAATTACAGAATTTTTCGAAAGGATTTTGTTTTTATCGTTTGGAAAAATAAGATTTGCTGTGATTTTACCATTCTTTTTTTCTTTATCAACTAAAATTTTAACTGTTGAAATTGTTACATTTTTTATTTTTAATCTTTTCCATCTGTCATACCATATATCTCGAACTGTAAAATATGATTCAAACGGTGTAAATACAATTACAAAGACAAGTAGAGAGCAAATGAATAAGATATTTATATCAGTAGTGCCTCTTGAAGCATTTATATTCCAGATAAGCCAACTTATTAAATAAGCAATAATAATTACTATAAAACGTTTCTGATTTTTACTGAGTATAATATATCATCACTATAGTATATTTCTAAATAGAAAATTGATAACTTCATTAACTTTTAGTAATATTTATTTAAAGAATTATAATTTTCAGTTAAAAAAATAAATAAATAATTCAATATTTATTTTATTCTAATGAAGATATTGTAATTGCTTCATTTAATATTAATAATTTTTAATTTTGAATTCAACTTGGATATCTATTGATGAAATGGAAAAAAATTCTATTATTAGTAGCAAATTATAAAACAACTGGCTATGATTTTTATGATTCTGCTTTCCCTCCATTAGCTCTTGAATATATTGCTGCTTATGTTAAAGATTTAGTAGATATCATAATTTTAGACTCGAAAGCTGCGAATTTAAACCTAATCCAAGTGGAAGAAGAAATAGAGAAATTTAAACCTGATTTAGTAGGTTTAACTGTTCCTGTTTCAAGTGCAATAAACAATGTTTTAAATTATGCAAAGATTGCTAAAAAATATGGATGTACAACCGTAATTGGAGGATGGCATCCAACATTAGCAGTGGAACAAACATTATCTTCTCCTTGGATTGATATTTTAGTAAGAGGAGAAGGAGAATTTACTTTTCGAGAATTAATACAGAAAGGATCAGCAGAAAATGTGAATGGACTCTCCTATAAAATAAATGGCGAGATTATACACAATCCAGATAGATTATTTCTTAAAAATTTAAATGAACTAAAATTACCTTCTAGAGAATTAGTAAAACATTATAATTATAAGATATTCAATATGAACTGTGATGCAATAGAAACTTCTCGTGGATGTCCACAAGGATGCAAATTCTGTAGTACCCATGTAGTTTATAAAAGGAGTTGGAGAGCAAGATCTGTAGAAAACATTATTCTGGAATTAGAAATTATATCAAAAAATAAAAAAATAACGGATGTTTTCTTTGTAGATGATAATTTTCTTGTTAATATGAAGAGAATTGGTAAGCTTTGCATAGAAATTATTAAGGGTAAAAAACAGCGAAGAATCAAGAAGAATTTAAAGTTCTTTTTTCAAGGAAGATTAGACGCTATGGCCAGAAATCCAAGAATAACAAAATTAATGGCTAGGGCAGGATTTTGGCTTGTTCTAGTTGGTGTTGAAGCAACAGATGATAAAACATTAGAAAAAATCCGTAAAGGATGCAAATTAGAGAATATCAAAAAAGGTATAAAGGTTTTACATGAAGCAGGTATTTTTATTATGGGAAATGTCATAATAGGAGCAAATTTAGAAGATTCTATTGATGATATTTTGATCACTATAAAAAAGACAAGAGAACTAGACCTTGATATGCCGAGTTTTACCTTATTAACACCATTTCCAGCAACTGGATATTACAAAGAAATGAAAGAAAGAAATCTCTTATTAACAGAGGACTACTCAAAATATAATTGGTTAAATTCTGTTATAAAGACACCTAATTTAAGTCCTGAGGCTCTTAGAAGACTATTATTTCTTGGATTCTTCTATATTAATTATTATGGAGGAGGGTGGTGGAATAAAGTAAGAATACTTAAAAAAGGTTTGAAAGTTCGGGGATTCAGATATTCTTTTCATCCTATAAGATGGATCGCCACATTAAAAACATATATTAAATGGAGAAAAATCGTACATTACAATTTAAGAGAATTAGGCAAGAAACGACATCAAATTAAATTTGCTTCTCTTAAAGAAATGGAAGAATTAAAAAATCTCATAATAAATTCATGATATCTTTTTATATTTATCATTTTTTTAGGATTAAAATAACTTTACCATACTAATACACATATAAAAATAATAATAATAAATTTAATATTTAATTTATTTTTGTGAAAAAAATATAGAATATATATTATTATATATCTTGACTCTCTTCAATAAACATCCCATGGCATCTTTTAATCTAATATACTTTTTTTCGAAAGACTTAAATATATTTGTGTATATATGAATATTATATAGAATATAAATAAATATAAAATCTTAAAAAAAGAATGGAAAAAAAGCACAAAAATTTTATCCAAATATGTATCTTAATCATAATTTCTATTATGATATTGAATATTACTATTTTTTCTTTCCAAAATTCTCTCATAAATTTCTCTTCTGATCAAAAAACCGGTGTGATTTCAATAAATGATGAAAGAGTTTTATTTTTTGATGACGCATATGCAAAAAAGAATATAGAATGGGAGATAAAAAGTACATGCCCAATTACTTTAGAAATCATGACATATTCTGATTATTTTACATTAACAACTATGCCACTGGAACTTGCAGAGGCTGCAGGATGGGATTTTAATTACATTAGATTATTTACTAATTGTTATGAACATTCTGGAATTATTGAATTAGATGAACCAGATTCTTATTATTTCTTATTTGATTCCAATGGAAGCGGTACTATTGAATATAATATTAAATTTGATTCAGTTTATTTTAATTTCATATGGATTTTTTATACAATTTTAGTTATTTTTATCATAATTGGAGTTATATCTATAAAAATTAATACTTCAAATAAAATAAATGACCTAAGTAAACTTAAATTCAACAATGTCAAATTTATTACTCATTCTGAAGAAAACAAAAAACTCATACACCAATGTACAAATTGTAAAAATAGATTAGATGATAAATTTGATAAAAACTACTGTCCTTATTGTGGAACTGTTAGATATAAAACAATAGATACTTATAATGATGATTTTATGGTATTTTGTAAACAATGTGGAAATAAATTAAGAAAAAATACGGATTTTTGCCATATATGCGGATTTAATAGTAAATTAATAAAAATGGAATAAAATTATTAACAAATAAATTATTTTAAATTTATTTTTGTTATTTATTAGCTTTTTCTGGAGGGCAGCCGAAATCATTTCTAATTTTGCAATCAATTTTGCTTGAACTTCCAGAACATGGCTCACATTTCATTTCCCTAAGCATTTTTTCGACTTCATCTACTTCTGGACCGAATTCCTCATCCTCATCCTCATCTGCGAGCATTTCATCTTCAATCTGATTTAGATCGACTATAACGTCATCTTCAAGATTATCATATTCATCCTCAAGATTGATAAGTTCATCTCCATCTTCATCAACACTTCCATCTGGAATCTCATCAATTTCTTCCTTAATAACCTTCTTTTTCTTTGCCATTATTAACTCTCCATATGTTGATTTTAATTCAATATTTCTTGAGGGTGGAAAATGAATAATATAATTTAGAATTTTCGAAATTATTAAAAAAGAATGATTCAATAAAAAATAGATGTATTTTGCATATTTTAGATAGTTATCACTCAATTAAAAAGAGAGATTTATTCTAAGAATCTTTCGTAAAGCGTTACTAAGAACAAAGATAATTTAAAATTTTCATCCTTTTAGATGTAAAATCCCATAATAGGATGATAAAGCAATTATAATCAATGAAATCAATTCCAATTGGGAAGATAATCTTGAAAATCGAATTAAAAAAATTTTAACACTCATAAAGCAGAAATTTTTATTAAATCTTAAGAGTGATTAAATTTAAAACTGTAGATTACTTTTATCAACATAACATAATTTATGAAGATTTGCCTTTATTATATTGATATTTCAAGAATTTAGAATTAATGAACATATTACACTTAAATTAGAAGCACCCTTTAATCCTGGGACAAATATCTATATAGATGGAAAAAGGTTTGATCAGTGTAAAAAACTCATCATTCAGATCCCTCTTGATAAAATAGAGGACTATGAAGATATTTACTCAATTGATGGAGCAGCAGAGGTTTATGAGAGTTCTTTACAGCATGATTATGATTTTCAGAAAGAAGTGAAAGAAATAGAAAAGCAACATGATCTAACTTTAGATGAGGAATTTTGGGGTCATTGCTCCAATTTGCAGGCATGGGCAGAGAACAATTATGATTCTCGCTTACTTCATTCAAATTTAGCGATACCTTTATTAAAAAAACTATCAGATGTAGGAGATCCATTAGCGAAGAAGATATTTAAGGATGAGCTTGCAAAGAGGTTTTCAGAGGGTTATCCTACATCTAATAAATACTTAGCGATTCAAGGCTATTTAGATTATCTTACAAGAGATGAGTTCTGGAGTTTATTTCCCGAAAGAGAAATAAAACCCTTAAAAGAATTAGAGAAATTATTAAATAGGAAAATAGAAATTGATTTTAATGATATTGATGAGCCAGACTTTTATTTTACATTTAGCTTTAAAGGGATTCATATTGATTTTCTAAAAATAAAGAGATTAAAAATAGATGAGCTTCCAAGCTCTATTGTGAATTTAGAATATTTAGAAATCTTGATAATAAACAATTGTGATTTGAAAAAATTACCATCTAATATTGGAAAATTAAAGAATCTAAAAGAACTAAATATAAGCTATAATTTAATTGAGGAAATCCCCCATTCCATAGGAGAGCTAAAGAATTTAGAATATTTAATTCTAAGACATAATTTTATTGAGGAGGTTCCACATTCTATTGGTAAATTAAAATCGCTTAAGACTCTTAGTTTAACAAATAATATCATCACTGCTTTACCAGACTCTATTGGTAATTTAAGGAATTTAAGGACATTGTATGTAGATGAGGAAAAAATCAAGAAAAGATTCCCAGAATCATTGACTAAACTTGAGAAGCTGGAGCGCCAATATTTATTTTATGTCTATAAAGGTAAGGTTTATCCTAGATATAAATAATTAAAATGTAGTCTTGAACTTAAAAAGAAGGGATAAAAAATATTTTTAAATTCAAAGATTATTCAATGATGTTGGAATTCCAGCATTATGGCAGACTTGATACCATAATTCTTCTGTTTTACCCGAACTTTTACTCCTCTCCAAATGGTGCAAATAGACTTAAAATTTCCTCATCGGAAAAATCCCCACTCTGAAATAATTCAAATTCCAATTCAGGATTAATCGCTACATTTATGAGAATGACTACAAAAAAGATAAGGATATAACAGATCAATATTAGTAAGCAAATATATAATGTATACCACGTACTCCTCTTAAATTTATCCTCGATCAAAATAGTCGAAGATTCGGCTTTTAAATCATTTCCTTCAACATCATCGATAAATATTTTCTTTCTGGAGTAAATTAAATCGGTAAAAAATAATCCTAAGAAAGCGAACATGAATCTGAACACATTATCAATAGCCTCTCCTCTTATATAGTAGTTGAGGGAATATATACCGGGAAAGATATCCCAAAAGTAATAGACAAGAGAAATAATACCACAGATAAATAAAGGGAGAGTAAACACACTCTGGTTTTGTCTTTTAATAACACTCATAATTACATCAATACTTATTTTATAATTATTATCTAAATTTTAATTATATTTATAGTATTGATTAATATTGTTAGATATTTATAAACAAAAATACTCTTATCTAAATTTCAATTAACAGGATTAAAAAAATAAAATTATTAAAAATATCAATAATTAAATTTAAGAATTAAAATAACCCAATCTCTGCTTCTATCATTCTTGTTATTCCAATATCAAAGAAGCTTCTAAAACTATTCAGATAATATCTTATTGAATTTTCTATATGATATTTTGCTTCATCTGTTTCAAAGTCTGTAGCATTTAGTTTTTCTTGAAATTGTTCCAAAGAATTTTGAAATTTAGAGATATTTTCTGTATTTATATTATTATAATTTTTAATCATATCTTGTAAAAGTCTTGGTACATTTACTAAAAGTTCTTTATATTTATCTATAACGGTAGATGGGATATGCTGTAAATTAAATAAAGCTTCATTAATAAAATCTCGAACATATAAAAGAACAACCCTATCTCCAAGGAATCTTATAACAGGTAAGCTAGTTCTGGAAAAAGGATATTTAGATAATCCAGTAATTAGAATTCTTGTTCCTAATGAATATTTTCTATCAATTTCTTCTAATAAAAGACCACTAATCTTATTTGCTTCTCCATCTACAATATTGGTAATAATTGTGCTAAAAACATTTACTAAATCTTCCAATACCTCAAAAAAAGTGGTTTTTGACGTATCTAAAAGGAATGAAATATAATATTCATTATTTTCGGGTAAGCTTTTAAAATCAATACCAATAATTTCTCTTCTTAATTCTATTAGAAGTTCATATAATTTTTCCTGATTTTTTGCATTATATTTTATATATATTTCATCAACATTTAATTTAAATGCAGATAAAATCACTTGTTTTACTAATTTGAATGGAATTTTTGCACTATCAAATCTATAAACAGCTTTTTGTTCTTGTTTATCTTGAGCTTGGATAATTAATGTCTTATTATCAATTGGATAAAGTGAAATTTCAGATTTCTCTACCAATTTAGCATTTTCAGTCCATTCTTGTGGGAATGTAATTGCTTTTGAATTTCCCAATTTTATTATACTACGTTTATACTTCTTTTTCATCTCTTTCATAATAATACTTGAAATTAGTATAAAATTTATATTGAGTTATATAATATATAACTTCCATATTAAGTTATAATTGTTAATACTAATATAATTTATTGTTTTAAGACTTATATTAAAAAAAAAAATCAACCAAATTTTCTTCATTTTGAAGTTATTTTTTTTATTTCTGTTGTTAAATTTTTATTACTGTTGATATTCTTAAAACATTTATTTATCTTGGATATATTTAAAGAATTTTCTTGTTTTGAAGTTATTTCAAACTTAGATAAATTAAAATAAGGATAAGTATATTTAAATTCTATATCAGGAATTGCATGATTTTGATATAATAGTTGATTTAATTCTTGAAAAGATGTTTTAAAGTTATTATTTAATCCAGATAGATATAATAATTTAGTTAGAGATTCAGAAAGAGAATTAAAATATTGAATATAATTCTTAATTTCAATATCTTTAATTATACTATTAAAATTTGTATTATCCGTATAGTCATAATACAATTGACAAAGGAACAACATTATTTTCCCTAATTTAGCTAAAGACAATGGTAGATAATCAGGCATTGGTAATCTTTTTATAAAACTCCCATTAAATCGTAAATATCCTCCAGACATGTGTAATGTTCCAAATAATACTTTGAAGATATTATCCATGAATTTAGAATTTAAAATACTCAATATCGCAAACAAATCATATAATTGAAGGGAAGGGATTTTGATAAAGTAAAGGCCTGTTATATTAGTAAATACCCCCGGATCGTATACACATGTTAATTCCTTAGCAATTTCTCTAAATATAATTTTATGTGTGCCAATTTGATCAATTAGGGTTGGATTTTTATCTTTTAAATTAAAATAAGATACATTTAAATTGTTTTTCGCAATAGTAATCTTTTTGTTAAATTTTATATGATATTTACCAACGTTTCCAGTACCAATTAATAGTAAGTCTTTATCTGTGTGTGTTTTTTTATTTACATTTTGATAGTATTTTGCATAATTAGTAAATCCATAAGGGCGATAGATAATTTTTAAATCTTTATACTTATCTTCCATAGATTTGTAATGTGAAAACACATCATATAAAAAATTAATATCCCCTTTTAATGATATAACTTTTCCCGGAAGAGAATATAGTTTTTTTTGATTAAATTTATCTATATCTTTTTGATCTCTATTTATGAAACTTTCAATACTCTCATATTTTTGTAACAAAATTTCATGGTCTTCTGTTGGTATTTTATTTTTAATATATATAATTATTGGATAAGTAGATTTATTTGAAAAAATTGGTAGAGAAGATATATTACTGATATTTTTTATTTCTGTATTTTTTATCAATATTTCTCTCAATTTGATACCATAATCAGAAGATAAAAATTTATTAGTTATTATAAAAGAAATAAGTCCAGAATTATCTTTCAAAATTCTCAAGGATTTTTCAATAAAAAGGATGGAGAGGTCAAAAAGTTTATAAGCTGTTTTAAATGATTTATAGAGTTTCTTTTTATAATTAATATCTTTAATTTTTTTATTTTCAATATAAGGTGGATTGCCTATAATGATATCAAATTTTATATTTGTTTGATATTTTAAAAGGAATTCAACATGTTCAATATTGAATCGGATATTGCTATTTTCAAATGATAATAATTCACATATTTCATCCATATTTGAAATTTTTCTTATACTGTTATTATGATTTCTTTCTTCTAAAAATAACCATTTATAGAGTCTCAATTTTGAAATAATACATGATTCTTTCTCAATATCTATTCCAAATATATTATTTTCAATTATCGATTTTTTTAATTTAAAAATATTGTAAGATGGAGTAATTGATTTCAATATATTAAACAGAAATTTAGCTAAAATTAAAGGAAATCTTCCAGAACCACAGGATGAGTCTAAAATCTTTATGTTTTTTAACTTTTTTACGATAAAGGATTTTAGGTTTGGATCATTCTTTAATATTGATTTAATGGTATATACATTAATTTTCTTAATTTTAAGTTTTCTTTCTCTTATTAAATCTTCAAGATATAAATTTATTGTATTTTCTACCATAAGAGAAATAATATCAAAAGGGGTATATACAATCCCTTGTTTTTGAATTTTATTATTGTCTTTATATCTGTTTTGTTCAAATTCTTCAATAAAAGACTCTAATGAATTTAAATTATTTAGAGAATGATTGTAATTGCTGTAAATTATTATCCCTTTTTAAAATATATTGCATTTTTCAATATTTACATATGTTATTATTTTTCTTATTATTAAAAATATCTAAAACCTTAGTTTTTGACTCTTTAAAATTAGAAAAATTGAAATAATAGACTAATGAATTAATTAATAATAGAGGAGAACAATTTCCTTATCCCGTATCTTTTGCTTTAATTAAAAAAAACAAAATTTATGATAAAATCCTTAAACAAGATTGAATAAAAATATTTTTTTGAATTATTCAACCAATTCAGGAAATTTCTCTACTATTTCTGGATTTTTTCTAATTTCCTTTTTCCAATTATCCATTATATCGATTTTTAATGTTAGATTTTTCTTTTTTATAGTTTTTTCTGTTGGGATATATATAAAAGCTTTTTTTTTCACTCCATCTTTCAAAATAACCTCTATTTGAGTTCTTTTATAAAGACCCATAGAAGTTCCTTCATAAAAATCTAATGTTTGTAATTCTTCGTTTGTAACATCAAATTTCAGAGCCCAAAAAAAGGAGTTTTTATTAGGAATAACATAAGGAAACCAATTTCCTTCTGGAAGAATTCTTTTAAAACCAGATACTTTACAAATTTCTACATTTTTTTTATCTTTCCAGTATCCTTTCGTTATAAATGTGCCATAAGCTACAACAGAATATAGATTTACCATAGAATCTACTCTAACAATAATTAAATTCTATTTCTAATACATTAAGTATTAGATAAGAATAATATATATTTTTGTTTAGAATAGTTCTGAAGCATCCGGCTTTATGAAAAGAAGATTATTTCCTCTTATAAAAATTTCGCTATACTTTGCCACAGGACTTCCATCTAGAATTTCTGTGCAATCTGAAAGAATCATATTCATATAGGCATCAATCTCTTTTAAAGTGCCTTTATATTCGGTACCATCTTTTAATCTTAGTAAAATCTCAGATTCCTGAGCTTCTTGAAGAATATGTAAAGGATTTTTTAATCTTTTTTGATCATTTGACATTGTATTTTTACCTTCGAAAAAACAAATTAATTTTTAATACTACTTTAGATAAGATAATTTAAAGAGCAATTTTAATTTAATCATAGTTAAAATTTGGTTAAATTAAAACTTATTGGTCTTAAGATTGAAAAATAGGAGATTCAATAAAACAAAGAAAAAAGAAATAATAGAAAAATATAACTCAACTTCTCATTTTTATGATAATAGATATAAAGAAATACAAGAGTTGAAATATTCATATATCACTGAACAAATCAATCTAAATCATAAACATATTTTAGATGCTGGGTGTGGAACAGGTCTTTTTCTCATATATTTATTAGATAAAATGGATTTTAAAGAAAAAAATAATGGTTTCTTATATGTTGGGATTGATATTTCCCAGAAAATGTTAGACAAATTTTCTTTAAAATTTGAAGACGTAAATCCTATTTTAAGTAAAAGAATTAATCTAGTTTTAGCTGATCTTGAAAACATACCATTTAGAAACAACAAATTTGATATCTTATTTTCACTTACATCATATCAAAATTTGCCAAATATGAAAAAAGGATTTAAAGAATCGATGAGAATTTTAAAAAATAAGGCTGAAATAAGAATATCTATTCTTAAGAAAAAAAAAAATATAAATAGTATTATTTCCTCATTAAAAAACAAAATTATAGTTAATAAAATTGTTGATAATAGAGATATTGAAGATATTATTATTGAAGGTCGTATAAATAAATAATATATTTATTTATTTTCAATAATGGATTCTATTATTTCGTTAGAATCTGAATTTATTCGATATTTTTTCCGGAAATAGATACAAACATTTTCAATATCTCTTTTTAATATTTGTGAAGCATTTGGATGGCTACTCGATATTGATTGTAACCAATCAATAATCAATATATTACCTTGTTCATCTGATATAATATTAAATTCACCCAAATCTCCATGGATTAAATTAGCTCTTTTATATATCTCTCTCATTTGATTTATAATTTCATTAAATAGGAATAATGGATTTTCTATATCTTTATAATAAACCAGTTCCTTACCTCTTAGATATTCCATAACAATTATATGTCTATTATATCCAATAGGTTTTGGAGTTTTTAAGTTAAGTTTATATATTTTAATTAATGAATTAAACTCTTTTTTAGCAGCAAGACGATTAACATATAACCAAGATAAATGACCTCTATCTCCTATGATATTCCTAAATTTTTTTACATTTTTAAAACTTCTACGTCCCATTCGATATATCTTAAGAGCATATATATTTTCATGATCATCCATACAACTATAGACGTCTGATTCTTTTCCCTTACCAATTAAAGGCCCAAGCTGACTAATTATGTTCCTCTCGACAAGAGTATGAAGAGCTAAAATATCATATCCAATTGAGTTTAATTGATAAGCAATTTCCCTTTCTGATGAATTTCTTATTGTCAAATTATATTTATGAACTTTCTTAAGACGAAATAATGTCTCTTCAATGGGATACCTTGAATAAAATCTAATATTTTTAATGGTAACATATTCAGACTTTTTCATTCCAAGTTCAATTGCCATTAAAATTCTTATATCTTCTTTTTCAAGAGTTCTTAGAAGATTACCAGCTCTACTCATATAAAATAAATGATTATAATATTTTCTTTTTAAAAATAGTTCAAGAATTATAATTTAAAAATTTAAGTTCAAAATTGCGAATTTTTATAAATTCTTTAAAGATTGAAATTAAAAAAAAAATGAAACAATTTAAATATTAGTTTATCTTTTGTCCTAAAAATTCATCAAATTCTTTAATTTTTTTTAGATGTAATTCTTTTTCATCAAACTTCATAATATTCATAAACCTATCTCTTATTTTTTCTAATGGAAATCCTGTAATTCCACCAAATAACATTATTGAATTTGGAATAAAATAAAAATGAGCACACATTGTAGGATATTTTAAATAATGACGAAAATCTGTGGTAGAGATATCTATTGCTCTTAAATCTATAAATGCCCCAATAAATGCAAAAATACACATGATTGTGACCATAATATAACCTATATCGATATCCCTATATAATGCAATAATACCTCCAATAAGACTGATTAATGTAATTAAAATTGTGAGAAAAGCACTCGAATATAAAGTATCTAGATCAGGATTTAAAGCGGACAATGTAGTTCCTTCATGCTTAGCAACTTCTTCAAGGATATTAATTCCTATAGGTACAATCGTAAATCCAACGATAAGTATTATAATTGATCCAATCATAGCTATAGAACTTCCTAATTTACCCATTTTTTCAAAATCTATTTCTTTTTAATTTTAAATTGCTTTATTATATTATGAATAGAAAAATCTTGTTTTAAAAAAAGATGTTTATTTTGATTTTTTTTATAGAAATACGTTTAACATAAAAAAATCAATTTCTACTTAAAAATGTGTATGGAAAAATATTGAACATTACTTTCTTAATTATTGATAAAATACTATTTTTAATATTCTATATATATATTATAAATAATTTAATAATACTCAAGAAAATAGATTTTTTTCCGAAATAGAAGATATTATTTATTATTCTATATTTTTATTAAATTAATTAATCATTTAGTTGAGAGAAAACATTGAAAAATATCACTAATCATTTTGAAGGAAGAGGAACACAAAAGCTTTTTTATCAATATTGGGCTCCAGATTCAGGTAAAGTTAAAGGGTCTATTATTGCATTTCATGGTCTAGGTACCCATTCAGATAGATTAAAAATTCCAGCAGAATATTTTGCAGAGAAAGGTTATGGCATATATTCATTTGATCTAAGGGGGCATTGGAGGAATATAATTGACATTTCAGGACATATTGATTCAATGGAGACCATTCAGAAAGATATTGTATTATTTATGGACCTCGTAAAAGAAAAGAGTAAAGATTCAAAGATTTTTGTAATTGGACAATCATTTGGAGGATTAATTGCTTTAATTTATGCTATTAATCATCCAGGAATAGCAGGTGTTATTGCATCATCACCTTTATTGGGATTAAAGATGAATATTTCGGGTGCTAAAAAGGTTGAGAAAATAGTTTCTGGACAAATGAAGACCATTGAACTTGTAATTGAGCAAAATAAAATGACAAGTGATGTAAAATTATTGAGAGAACATATTGGCGATAAGAATAAACTAAAACAAATCACAGTGAAAACTTACTCTGAAATTGAAGATTCAATGAAATGGGCTTTAAAAAGTGCTTCGAGACTTATATGCCCTGTCCTGATTAATCAAGGTATGGAAGATAAATTTGCTGATATTAGTAAGACGAAAAAATTTTTTAAAAACATAAGAAGTAGTGATAAAACTTATAAAGAGTATGAGGATTTTGTTCATGAACTATGGCATGATAAGGGAAGAGCTGAAGTATATAGAGATATGTTTATATGGCTTGGAAAACATTTATGAAGAACATAATTCTCAGTAATAATTTTTCCTCACTTTTTAATTAGTTAAATATACTTTATTTTAAAATAAGATTATTATGGATTTTATTTGAAATTTAATTATTTACCTCAGTCTACAAGAATATATATTTTTTTCATTTAAATAATTTCAAGAGTTATTTATGAAATAATAATTAGAATTAATTTGAATTGAAAACTAATATATAAGTTAATAATATAGTAAATTAAGAAGAAGAACATATAAACCATGTCCATAATACCTTTAGGACAAATAAGAGAAAATGATTTAACACCAATGATGCGTCATTGGTTCTCCATAAAAAAAAAATACACAGAACATCTCATTGCTTATAGAATGGGAGATTTTTATGAATTTTTTTATGATGATGCGGTAAGAGTTTCAAAACTATTAGGAATTACATTAACTAATCGTAAAATTGGTAATGACAAATATCCTTTAGCTGGAATACCTCATCATGCTAGTAGAAATTATTTTAATAATTTGATTAAGAAAAAAGAGACTGTTGTAATTGTAGAACAATTGGAAGATCCTTCTACTGTAAAGGGACGAATTGTTAAGAGAGGAGTTACGCAAATACTATCTCCAGGTACTATAATAGAGGATTATATGTTAAAATCGAATGAGAATAATTATATTGCATCATTAATTAAGCAAAAAAGTGGATATGGTTGTGCCTTTACGGATATATCTACGGGAGAATTTGTTGTTGCAGAATATCTACTAGGAAATGGTGATCCCGTAGAAAAATTATTAAGTATTTTTGCTCGATTTAATCCAGCAGAATTGATAGTTCCTTCAGAATTAAAGAAGGATGAAAAACTATTTATATTTCTTATAGACATAACTGAGTCTGTTATTAAAACTTATGAAGACTATTATTTCGAATTTGATGAAGCATATAATTTTATAATAAAACATTTCAATATCTCTAATTTGAAAGGATTTGATTTAGAAGAAAAGAGAATAGCAATTCAAGCAACTGGAGGATTATTAGCTTTTTTAAAAGAAACACAGCGCGATTTATTACCAAACATTTTTAAGATTACCTTATTAAAAGAGAAGGGAATATTACATTTGGATTATACGACACAGCGAAATCTTGAATTAATTAAATCTCTTTGGGAAAAAGGTAGAGAAACTTCATTGTATTCCGTGCTTGACCATACCCTTACACCTATGGGCGCTCGATTATTGAAAAAAGTAATTTTACAGCCATTAACAGATATTAAAGAGATAAATCATAGATTGAATATAGTTCAAAAATTCAAAAATGATATCTTTTTAAGGTCAGATTTAAGAGATAATCTAAGCGTTGTGGGAGATTTAGAAAGATATATCAATCGACTAACCTATATTAATCGATCTAATGCTAGAGATCTAGTTAATATTAAAAATTCTCTTGATAAAATACCAAAATTAAAGAAATTATTAGAAAAATCAAAAATATTAGAAATAGCTAAGTATCTAAGTAAAATTAATGATTTTGAGACAATTAGGGATATAATCCAAAAATCAATAAAAGAGGATGCTCCAATCACGATTAAAGAAGGTAACATTATAAAAGATAACTATAATCCTAAAATAGATGAATTGAGAGATATTTTACGAAATGGAAAGAAATATGTTCTAGAATATGAAGAGGTAGAAAAAAAAAGATTTAATTTGACTTCAGGATTGAAAATAGGGCATAATAATATTCTTGGGTATTATATACAAATTACTAAAAGAACATTAGAATATATTAAAGATATTCCAGAAGAATATGTTGAACGACAAACTCTCAAAAATGCAAAACGATTTACAACAGAAAAACTAAAAGAACTTGAAGAAAAAATTTTTTCTGCTCAAGAAGAAATCAATGATTTAGAATATAATATTTTTTGTGAGATTCGTGAAAAAGTTGTAAAAGAAACATTGAATATAATAGAAACAGCAAAAAATATAGCTTATATTGATGTCTATGCTTGTTTTGCTGAAATTTCAGAGAAATTCAATTATTCTAAGCCAACAATTATTAGGGAAAATAAAATAATAATTAAGGACTGTAGACATCCTGTAATTGAACAAATGAATATTACTGAAAATTTCATTCCAAATGATTGCTACATTGATACAGAAAAAGAACAAATTCTTATTATAACAGGTCCAAATATGTCAGGAAAATCAACTTATTTACGGCAAGTTGCATTAGTATGTCTAATTGCTCAAATGGGTTGTTTTGTTCCTGCTAAGTTAGCAAAAATAGGAATTCTTGATCAAATCTTTACAAGAATCGGTGCCTCAGATGATCTAGCGAGAAAATTATCCACTTTTATGATCGAAATGACGGAAACAGCTAAAATTCTGAATTATGCTACAGAAAAAAGTTTAGTTATAATTGATGAACTGGGTAGAGGAACAAGCACCAGTGATGGTCAAAGTATTGCAATAGCTACTTTAGAAAAACTTCATGAAATAAAAGTTAAGACTCTATTTAGTACACATTATCATCAATTAACTGATATAAACTTGCCACGAGTAAAGAATTATCACCTTGATATTATTGAAAACGAAGATGGATCAATTAATTTTATTCGAAAACTTAAAGAAGGAAGTACAGACAAATCTTATGGAATCCACGTTGCAAGATTAGCAGGTATTCCAGATGATGTGATAATAGAAGCATTTAAAATATTAGAACAAATAGAAAAAGAAGACCCTCTGAAAGCAACAATTCAAAATAATTATCATAATAATAACAATCATATCAAAGAAACGGGAAAATACCATGATAAATTGATAACAACCAAAAATAAAAAACTTGAAGTTTTAAATAGTGAATTATCCTCCAAAAATGAAGAATTACAAATTTGCAAAGAAGAATTAGTTCTCAAACATAAGGAATTACAAGTTATTGAATCTAAAATTGAAGAATTAAATAATAAGATTCATATAAATAATGTTAATCCATCTGATAAAAAAGGAACAAAAAAGAAACTGGTCCAAACTACTTTTTTTAAACCCATTGTGAAAAAAGAGAGTCTACCCAATGAAGATCTTGAAAAGTTTTTAAAATTAATCCATGAGATTGATATTAATGATATAACACCCGTAGAAGCTATGAAACAATTGATAGAATTAAAAGAAAAAATAAACCATATGTAGAATTAAATCATTTTTACTCGACGATATACTTTATCAACTTTTTTTCTCCAAAGAGCTATATTTTTAGGTTTATAAGGATAGTTTTTATAAAGATCTTTAATTTGTTTCATTTTTTTAGTCATAATTATCATCTTAAATAGAGCCCAAATTATATCGATTCCTTTTAAAACCTTTATTATCATTTTTAAAAGAGGGATCTTCAAAGATCTGATTTTAGCGGCTTTTATTAAATCTCTTTCGGTGATAATTTTACGATTTATTAAAATGTTTAAAGCCCTATCTGACATATTTGAAATCATATGACGAAGTAGTTCTAGAGCAGCATAATCTCCTCCAATTTGTTTGTTATAATTTAAATTGTATAACCATAAACTTTTTTCAGAAAAGTCTTTAACATTATTAGCTTTAACAATTGTATCTGCTAATATAATACCCGCTTTTAAACTAGAACCAATCCCTCCGCCGTGTAATGGATTAACCTGAAAAGCCGCATCTCCAACAACAGCAAAATGATCCGCGACAAATGAATCCATTGGCCTACGAATTGGCACTAATCCGGCTCCTTCATGGAAAATAACACATTTTTTCATTTCAGGAAAAGTGTCTTTGAAGAGTTTAAACTTTTCTTTAAGATTTGATGTATTACTCTTTGGACCACCAATTCCTATGTTGGCGCTTTGAGGTCCCCGAGGAAAAATCCATGCATATCCACCACGAATGAGTTGTTGTATATAGTATACATGGATATAATTGTAATTTCGTATTTGTTTTGATCCTAATAGATTTATAATTTTTCTATATGCATATCCTAAATCAATTGGATTAATATCTTTTTCAATCCATTTTCGTAAATTTTCAGGTAATTTCTTTTTTAAAGCTCCAGTAGATCCAGTTGCATCTATAATAACATTAGCAAATAAGCTTTTAAATTCATTAGTTTTTTTTGAACGAATTTTCACTCCTGTAATTTTCTGTTCTTCTAATATAAAATCTATAAATGAATGATTTGAAAATAGTATTGCTCCAGATTTAATGGCTAATTTAAGCAATCTTTGACCAAAAAGTAAACGATCTAAAACAAAAGCTTTTTGTCCGCTTAAGACAAGTGTTGATCTTCTATTTGGTGGATGTAAAATAAGACCATCTACTTCCTGCTGGAGTTCTTCACCTTGAGGATAATTAAAACCAACTTTCTGTTTAGCAAAAGTTATATGATATTTTTCTACAACATCTCCACATATTTTTAGTCCAATATTATTCTGTAATTTTTTATCAATTAAAGCAACCTTTAGACCTTTTTGAGAAGCTCTAGTAGCAGTCATCGTGCCAGCACTACCAGCACCAACAACAATTATATCATATTTCATATTCTATTTAATATATTTGATCTTTTATATTTTGGATTTATTTATTTTAATATTTTTTAACTGTTCCTAATATTTATAATTAAATAATTAAATTTTAAAACTCTCTCTATTTAAATTAAATTTAGAATAACAATTGTAATATTTATCATTAATCTGATAAATTGGGAACTTATGAAGAGAAAAAAAATTGAAAAAATCTTAAATGCTGAAAAAATAGCTGCGGGAGAAGTTGTTGAAAGACCTGCTAATGTTATAAAGGAACTGATTGAAAACAGTATTGATGCCGAAGCAACCGAGATAAAAATCAATATCAAAAAATCAGGTAAACTTTTAATCCAAATAATAGATAATGGTGTAGGTATTCCTTCTGAAGAATTAGATATTGCTTTCAAAAGATATACAAGTAGTAAAATTAGAAGTATAGAGGATTTACAACATCTATCTACTCTTGGTTTTCGAGGAGAAGCTTTATCTAGCATTGCAGCGGTCAGTAAAGTTAATATTACTTCTAGAACAGAGGATCAAAAAACTGCTACTCAACTTATTATTGAAGGAGGAAAAGTTTTAGAGAGAAATACAATAGCTTCATCTATAGGAACAAATATTATTATAAAAAATCTTTTCTATAATATTCCTGCTAGGCAAAAGTTTCTAAAATCAGATTCAACAGAACTTGGTCATATAACAGATATTATACAACGTTATTCTTTAGCTTATCCCGAAATACATTTTATTTACACACATAATGAATTGACAATGTTAAATTGTCCTTCCCAAAATGATTTAAAGACAACTGTATTTCATATTTATGGGAAAAATATAGCAAAAATGATGGAGGATGTTCAATATCAAGAGAAAGGATATTTATTTAATTTGAGAGGATTGATTGGGCATCCAGAGATTGGAAAAAAAAATAGAAATTATTCAAGTTTATTTATTAATAAGAGATATGTAAAAAGTGATTTATTATTCGAAGCAATTAAAGAAGCTTATGAAGGAACATTAATGGTAAAAAAAAATCCTTTTTATGTTATCAATTTAGAAGTAGATCCTTCAATTATTGATTTTAATATACATCCTAAAAAATTACATATAAGATTTGAAGATGATGAATTTATTCAAAATAAAGTCTACAATATATTGAGAAATTTTGTTGAAGATTATTTTATTAAAAAAGAAATGAAATATATATCTACTAGTTTAAATAAATATTCGAAAAATGAGACAGAGACTTATAATCTATTAAATAACTTAAAGGAAAAAAAAGTACAAAAAGAATCGATTATTAAAGATGGAAAGAAAGAAGATGACGAAAAAATTATAGATGAAATAAAGAAAATAGATATAAATAATGAAGAAATTGGATCTATTGATACAAATTTAAACCAATTAGAATTGAAGGAGATAAAACACTCAGAATCCCTAAAACCTATTGATAATAACTCTGTTCAATTGGATTTAAATGAAAATACTTTTAAAAAGAAATCCTCACAATTTTCAGATTCTTATATAAGAAGCAAATTGATAACTAAAGAGAATTTCCCTAAAATAAAGTTAATTTCTTATACTGGTCAATTAAGTAATAAAACTTATATTGTATTAGAAGGTATTAATGAAAATAATGAAAAAGGATTATTTCTTTTAGATCAACATGCTGCATCTGAGAGAATTAACAAAGAATATTTCCAAAATATTATTAATAATTCAAAAATGATAAAACAACAACTTATTTCACCTTTAAAGGTTGAACTTTCTCCGAGAGAAAAAGCTTTTTTAGATGAAAATTTAGATGAGATAAAACAATTAGGATTTAATTTTGAATCTTTTGGAGGGAATACATATATTTTAAGAGAGATTCCTACTCTTTTTAATAAATTAATTGAACCTGAAATAATAAAGGATATCATTTCCGATATTACTGAAATTGGTAAGGATAGAAGTTTTTTAGAAGTAAAAGGAGAAATTATAAATTATTTATCATGTCACCGAAGTATTCGTGGAGGTGATAGTTTATCTTTAAAGGATATAAGAAAATTATTAATTGATTTAGCAAATTGTAAAAATCCCTTTCATTGTGCTCATGGTCGTCCCACTATGAAATTTATTTCATTTAAAGAAATGGATAAATATTTTAAAAGAACTGGTTAGATTCTTTTTTTCTAAGATGATTAATTGAAATTCATATTTCTTAGAAAATTAATGTTAATTGACAAATTTCTATGTGACTTAAAAAAAAAGTAAATAAAAAATATTTAATTTTCAGCAACTAATCTTTCTTTTGCTTTTTCAACAAATTCATAAGATTGATGCTTAAAATATTTATTGTATAGATCTGCATAATGTCCACCCTTTTCCATAAGATAATCGTGATTTCCCTCCTCAACTATTGTTCCATGGTCTAAAACGATAATTCGATCAACATGTTTTACAGTTCTTAGTCGATGGGCAATAATTATTGATGTTCTATCTTTCATTATATGGTCCATTGCCTCTTGTATCTTTGTTTCCGTAAAGGGATCTACTGAAGCAGTAGCTTCATCTAAAATTAATATCGAAGGATTTTGAATTAAAATGCGTGCAAATACCACTAATTGTCTTTGTCCCATTGATAATAATTTTCCTCTTTCTCTTATATTTGTTTCGATCCCATCAGCTAAATCTTCAATCCAATCTCGTCCACCTGCTTGTTCTAGAGCCCATAAAACATCTTCCCGTGAAGCATTAGGTGTCCCATATTTTACATTATTTTCAATTGTATCAGCCCATAAAAATGGTGTTTGAGGGATCATTCCAATAAAATTCCGATATTCTTTAAGAGATAAATCTCGTATATCATTTTCATCTATATATATATTTCCGTCTTGATATTCATAAAATCTCATTAATATACGAGCTAAGCTCGATTTTCCCGCACCAGTATGTCCAACGATGGCTATTGATTCCCCTGGTTTAATTAATAAGTTAAGATTCTGAAAAACAGGTTGTTCTGAAGTATATTGAAATGATAATTTATCAAATTTTATTTTTCCTTCCATCTTCTCGAGGATAATACTTTTATTTTGAGAAACTATTGGACTAATATCAATTAATGAAAATGTTCGCTCTGCTGCAGCCATACCTGCTTGAAATTGAGGCCAAAATGAAGCAATACGAAATATAGGAAAATATATACTCCATATACTTTGAATGAATAAATATAATTGTTCAGATGTGATTACTGCATTATTTACTATCAATTGTCCTCCATAAAATACTGAGAAAACTAGGGTTAATGATTCAATAAAATAAAGTCCCGGAAAGATTATATTCATAAACATTGACCGACTGAAGTTAACTCTGTATGATTGGTCATTTACTTCTGAAAATTCATTATAAAATTTCTCTTCTTGACGGAAAGTCTTTGCAATTGAAATACCCGCCATAGTTTCTTGAACAAATGAGTTTACAGCTCCTAAAGCTCTCTGACCCAAAATAGTCTTCTTACGTGCAATTTTTCTGAAAGATAATGTGAAGATAAAAACAAAAGGAACTGCAATTAAGAATACTATTGTTAATTGAAAATCAATACTTGCCATAGGTGGTATAAGGAATATTATTGCTACTATTGAAGATACTGCTTGAACAAAGATATCGACCATTTCTCCAAATTGTTCTGTATCTGAATTAATTCTACTAACTATTCTTCCTGTAGAATATTGATCAAAAAAGGACATATCTTGAATTAACACATTTTCATTGACATCTATTCTGAGATCAAATACTACTTTGTTTATAATCCGAGCAGTATAAATCTGTCTAATAACACTAAATCTCCAAGTTATAGTATGTATTAATAGTAATACCATTTGCCCAACTATCAAGAGGGTTGTTAATTCAACGTTATTTTTTATTTGATTAATAAGATAATACATATAAAATGGTTGAATCGCAGTAAATATTGACTCAAATAGAATAAATAAAATCATTATTTTCATCTCTTTCTTGTATTTTTTAAAGTATTTAGAAATCCTTGAAAATAATTCCCTATCGGTATATTCTCGATCATAATTTTCAGCCTCTAAACCAAAGAATACCATTATACTTTACCCTCCAATAATTCATCAATAGTCTTATCAAAACGTGTGAGAAATATTTTACGATATTCCTCTGATGTTTCTAACAAATCAAAATGACTTCCTTGAGCCATGATATTTCCCTGTTTAAACACAATTATTAGATCAGACCATCTAATCTGGCTCAATCTATGAGTAATTAAAAATGTAGTTCTCCCTTTTAAGATATTAGAAATTGCTAGTTGTATCTTTTCTTCAGTAGCTGAATCAATAGCAGAAGTTGAATCATCTAAAATCAATATTTTTGGATTTGAGAGAAATGCCCTTGCTATTGCGATCCGTTGACGCTCACCCCCACTTAATTTAACACCTCTTTCTCCAACTGTGGTATCATAACCCTCTGGTAATTCCATAATAAAATCATGTGCTTGTGCATTTTTTGCAGCTTTAATAATTTCTTCTTTATTTGACTCCCTTCCAAAAGATATATTATCAATAATAGATTTAGAAAAAAGAAAGACATCTTGTTCAATATATGCAATTTGATTTCTTAATGAATGTAATGAATAACCTTTAACATCTTTTCCATCAACAAGTATTTTTCCATTGGTTACATCATATAATCGAGAAATTAATTTTGTACATGTCGTTTTTCCAGAACCAGTTGTTCCAACTATAGCAACTGTTTGTCCTTTTTTAATCTTAAAAGAAAGATTCTTTAATACTTTATTCTTGGTTCCTGGGTAATGGAATGAAACATTTTGAAATTCTACCTCACCATCAATTCCCTTTATAACAGGATTTATATTTTCGCCTATTTCAGATGTTTGATTCATTATTTCCAAAATTCGATCAGCACCAGCAATAGCTCTGCTATACACAGCCCAAGCCCAAACAGATACTGAGGTAGGAAAAAAGAAATTATTTATTAACACCATATATGCGATTATTCCTCCTATTGTGAACATTCCCTCATAATATAACAATACAGAGTGAATTAAACTAAAAACTATTGTAACTGCAACCATAAAAGAAGGAATATAGTGGGCTTGAATTGTACCTTCCTTTACTCCTAATTCTAAATTCTTTTTTGCTTGTTTTTGATATTTTTTAAGAGACCGATTTTCTTGAGCCATACCTTTGACTACTTCAATCCCTGAAAGAGATTCATTTAATACAGCATTTAAATTACCATATTCAACTTGTTTTTGTTTAGTAACAGGACCAAATTTTTTAACATAATTTCTTAAAGCAAATATAAATAAAACACTGAAAATAATTGGACAAATAATCAATTGAATTGGATAATTAATGGCAATTATCATAATTGTGATGAGGATTTCTGATAATGCTTGAAATATTAAAGTTAGGGCGGGACTGATCAAATAATTTAGTTGGCGAACATCATTTGTAGTTCTTGCCATTAAATCACCTAATCTTTGAGCATCATGAAATGATTGACTTTTTCCCAATAAATTTAAATAGAGCTCATCCCTAGTATCTCTTTCCATCCTCTGAGCTAATACTTCTCTAACCCAATTTGCCATCAATTCTAAAATTGGGGCGCTTAATGTTAAAATTAAAAAGATAATGAACAATATCCAATCAATTTTATCTACACCACTTGAAAATGAATCAATATTTTTACCTAAAAAGATCTTTGAAGTTGAGAAAGAAACTGTTGCTAAAATAATTAATATTAGCCAAAATATAAAGAAGAATTTATTTGATTTGTACAATACATGCTTTAATATCCAATGCTTTGAACCTTTTTGCCTAACTTTGAAAAAATCATCTATCGTAGGACTATATTCTAAATTCTGTTGATTTTGCATATTATAATCTGAACTATTCATAGTTGCACCTTATATCCAAAGATCCATCAAGTCTGAATAGATTTTGGTCTTGAATTATAAAACCTTTAAATTTCATAAACTGCATTTTTTTAAAATTTTTCTTTTATATTTTATTTATTTGTGTTTTTCTAGCCTTAATTGTAAAGACTTTCCAATATGCCTTTTTAAAAAAATATCAAAGTTTTAATCAAGATTAAGCCTCAAAGAAAGCAATTTTTAAAAAAGTAAGGGAAAGTTATCTTGACTTATAATACTATTACGATATGCGTAGCTAAAGCTACGTCCGGAAACTTAATCTTTCTTTTTTCCGAATTAGTATTATATAAGGCCATAAAATAAAGAATTACAAAAATTATTTAAACTTTCTGCTATTCTAATGGGAAAGATTTCCCTTTTCAAATAATCTCTCTGTTTTTAGGAAATATTATAAATTTTAAACATGAATTTAGTGTTATAATAGTTGTAAATTATTAGAATTAAATTAATAAAATAAGAATATAAGAATAGTTATTTTTTTGAATTAAAATCATGTAGAGATTTCTTTAAGCTTTTGAAAATGCTATACCTTCAATTCCTTGAAGTCCCTCTACTTTACCAAACAGTTCCTCTAGCTTATCTGTACCGCCCCATTCTTCTGGATATCTAACTCTAAGCCTAACCTTCTTTAAACCAAACGCTACTGGCATTATATCATGATGATCAATTGTACAATCATCAGGAAGTACATCACCTAATTTTACTAAAAGATGATCAAAATTAGTGTTTATATCTTCTGGTATAATATCTATTAATGCAACAAATTCTCCCATTATTTATTTACCTTTTTTTTTTAATGTGTTCATTATATAATTTATTTTCATGCGAGATTCTTAGGTTCCTGTTAATCTCCTTTGGCTTCAGGGACCAACGAATTCACATTTTAAGCATCGATATGTTTTCCCTCTATCACGACATGCCTCACATCTCCAAATAGTCACATCACTACAACTTGGACATGGGAAATGAACAGCAGATTCATAGGGTGTAATAGGACGACCGCAACAAGAACAATTATTACGTTTTATAGACATAATTCATTTATTTTTTATGTTGTTAATCTTAGAATTGAAAATTAAGGATAACTTTAATTTTTTTTTATTTTTATTATTTTTTTGGATTCTTATATTAAAAAAAAAAGGGATCTCTAATTAACAGTTGTTTTTATTCAAACATATAAATTACTTCCATTGACCTCAAGTAAGTGTTAAATATTTATATTCCTTATAGTGATGATAGATTTAAAGTTTACTTAATATTTTAAATTGATATCATGATTACAACGTTAAAACTTCAGATAATAGAATCACTAACGAATAGACTAATTTTAGTCTCAATATATTTAAAGTTAAATTCTTTTATTTATTTTATAAATAAGTAATTTTAGTAAAATATAATTTTTTTAATAGTGAAGAAAAATGGCTCAAAATAAAGTAAAGAAATATTTTACCTTCATAGAGATATGGGCTTGGTGCGACATCTGTAAGGAAATGATTGATCTTAAAGTTAGTAAGGAGGAGATCAGTAAAGGTTTTAAAATGGGATTTTATACAAAAGAATATAAACACACCAATCCAAATCCAGATCCAGATGATTTAGATGATCCTTCTGTAAATGAACATACCATTTATACCTATATTGATGATCAATATAATGTTACTGAAGTGAAATCATTTTTTGGTGATAGTCCAAGTTTACCTGAATTAAGGGAAACCAGTGGTACAGGTGAAGTTCGAATTCCTATTATTATAAAAGAGATACCAAAAATGAGTGTAGATCTTGGTATGGTAACTTTAGAGGAATTTAAAGTTTTAAACATCTGTGATGGGATGAATACAATAGAAAAAGTAGCTCAAATTGCCCATAAATCCATAGAAGAAATGGAAATAATAATGGATAAGCTACGTAAAAAAGGTTTAGTGAAAGTTATAAGAAGAACATAATTAGAATCTTTTGTTTTTTATTTCTTATTAATATAAGAGATATATTTAAAAAAAACGAAATTTATATTATAATAGAATTTATTCACATATTTTAAGGATAGTGCAATGAATTGGTAAAAATAAATCATAGGATATTAGGAAAATCGGGAATAAAAGTTAGCGCTTTAGGATTAGGTTGTTGGGCTATTGGAGGAGAATTAATTAATGTTGAAGGTAAACAAGCTAGTTATGGTAAAATAAATGATGAGGAATCAATTAAAGCAATTCAGAAAGCTATAGACTTAGGTGTGAATTTTTTTGATACCGCAGATGTATATGGAGCAGGTCATAGTGAAGAAATAGTTGGAAAAGCAATTGAGGGATATAGAGATGATCTTGTTATAGCAACTAAATTTGGAAATATGTTTGATAAAGAAACCAGAAAAATGATCGGCACAAATATAGATTCATTATACATACAGAAAGCCTGTGAATCCTCCTTAAAAAGATTAAATACAGACTATATTGATTTATATCAATTGCATATTTGGCATGTTCCAAAGAATGATTTAATTGGTATTATTGATACCTTAAATGACTTACAAGATAGTGGATTTATAAAATCTTATGGATGGAGCACAGATCTCTCAGATTTAGGGACATATTTTGTAGAAAATTCCAAATGTGTTTCAATTCAACATGAACTCAATGTATTACATGATATGAGAGAAATAATTGATTTATGTGAACATAATAATTTGGCAAGTATTAATCGAACTGTACTAGCAATGGGATTGCTTACTGGAAAATATACAAAAGATTCGAAACTTCCCGATAATGATGTTAGAGGAGAAAATGCTCCTGAATGGTTGAAATATTTTAAAGGTGGTAGACCTGATCCAGATTGGTTAGCAAAATTAGAATCAATAAAGAAAATACTCACAAGTGAAGGTCGAACTATGGTACAAGGAGCATTATCTTGGGTTTGGGCTCGTAGTGCAAAAACTATCCCAATCCCGGGTTTTAAAACTGTGAAACAGATCGAAGAAAACATTCAATCTATGGAATTTGGTCCATTAAATAATGATCAAATGAAAGAAATAGATGAAATTCTCGGGGAAAGAAACTTTATTTATACAGTTGACAATTGATTTTTTTTTTCATTATATATAACTTATTTAATTAGAATTCAAATAGATCTTCATTTAAATTAATGTTATTTAATAAATCTTTAATTTAAACATACCAGAAATGTTTATGGGTTTATTTTCCCATGAAAATAACATAAACTTTAAATTTTTTTTACAATTTTAAGTTTCATGACCTTACATAATACTAATAAGGAAATTAGTTTTTATTGTATTAAATTGTTAATATGATATCCTCCCTTATCAGTATTATATAAAAAAAAAAAGAATTCTGGACTTATTCTAAATTTTTTTTCATATGATATTACCTCTCATTATGAGATATCTTTAGATAAGTTATGGCGAGAAATGTTAATAATTTAAAATAAAAATATATTTTATTGAATCTGAAAAAAAAAAGGTGTATATTTGGATCCATATATATATGGTATACTTTTATCGATTTTTGCTTCATTATGTTGGGGAACAACAGTAATACTGATTAAAATAGTTTTAGAAAAAGAATCTCCATTAGTATCAATAATAATTCGTGGAATTTCGGCGGTTTTTTTTATTTTGATATTAGTTTATTTTGCAGGTTGGATGCATTCCTTTACGATTCTATTTCAAATAGACATATTTCTTTTAATTATTATAGGAGGTTTTTTAAATGCTTTGGGTGAAATTGTATATTTTAATGCGATAAAAATTGGGAAAATTTCAATAGTGCAACCAGTTTCTTCAATTTCACCAATATTTATAGCTATAATATTAATTATTAATGGTATTGAGTTCATTTCTCTCCTAACAATTATTGGAACTATATTTACTGTTATAGGAGTGATATTTATATCCCAAAAAGATGAAAATAATAAAAATAAGGATAATATAAAATCCAAAGAATATTATATGTGTATTATTTTTTCAATTGCAGCCCCTCTTTTTTGGTCAATTTCACTAATTATTTTACGTATTGTGTTTGAATATCCAGGAATTAACACTTATTCTGTAACAGCTTTACGATTTTCAGCATCAACAATATTTACTATAATAATATGGCTAATAATTTCTATTAGTAAAAGAAATCATATTAATAATAAAGAGAAAAAAACTTCTATTTCTCGTCGAAATATAATTATATTAATTTATGCTGGCATAATAACATGGGGTATTGGAAGTGTTGCTTATTTTGAATCAATTCGATTAATCAATATTTCTCGTGCAAGTCCAATTACTTCAATAAGTCCATTGATAAGTGTAATATTAGGGACTATAATTCTTAAAGAAAAGTTAAATAAATTTCAAATTGTCTCAATTTTAATTATTGTATTAGGAACTATTTTTGTGTGTATTGGTTAATTATTTTTCTACCTTCTTCTATTCCCAAATGCAATGCTTTTATATTTTTCTCAGGATCTCTAAGCCACTCATTTATTACTTCTTCATAATGGATGATTTTTATAAATGGTAATTTCCCTGTCGCGACGGCAAATCCAAGCATTATTATATTTAACTGTTGATTTTGATTAAAATTATTAAGAGCTAATTCAGTTGCATTCAAAAAATATACTTCCTCTGAATATTCTTTTAATATGGATTGAATCTTTTCCAAAGAAGGATATTTTTCCAAATCAGCAGTAATCATCACACCTGGAATTGTACGGTCATTTAAAACAAAAGTAGTCTTATTTGAAGCAAAAATCCCTCTTCTTAAGGACTCTACAGGTTCTAGGCAGATATAGAGGTCAGCATCACCATAACAAATCAGTGAAGATTGTAAATCCTTACGGGGATCATCAAAAATTTTCTTTTGATAACGTGTATGACTTGTTATAGCACCTTCACGCTGAGCGAGTCCATGCATTAAGTACTTTTATTTGAATTAAACAAAAGGTTCACTTCCAAGGATACGCTCTACTCCTGCTTTTTGTGCAGCGAATTCAATTAATCTTTTAAGACTAATAACACCCTGACCAGCAGTTCCTGCGATTACAACATTAATAATGTCTGTTTCTTTATAATTCATAATATATGGCATACACTATATTCAGATATTTAACGAAAATATAGACATCATTAAAGATTTTTTCATTATTTTTGATTAATTATTTTAATTATTCTTTAGTAAAAGAGGAGAATTGGAAGATGAATAAGATTTTATAGAATATCAACAAACAGTTGAAATAATATAAAATATCAGAATAATGTTAAAATAAATTAAACTTTTAATTAAATTTAAGGCAAAATTATGATGTTTTTGTAGTAAATCTGGGATCGAATTTAATTCTATTAATTTCATATCCCATAAGAGTTTTATCAATCTCAATAATAATTACTATATTTAAGCAGAAGATTATCAAATACAAAAATATAAATGATCGATTTACTTATATTATATTTGAACTTCTCTACAATTATATTTATTATTTAATAAAAAAAATATTTATAATGATAAATACATCTTTAAAATTTATTGAATTGCATATTTTAAATAAAAGTGATATTTATGGTTTGATTCCTCTATTTATTTATTTCAATAATAATGAGGACAAGATCCATAGATTAAATCTAAATAATATTAGTAAATTTTGTTTATTTATTATAAATGAAATGGAACCGTTTGAGCAAATCTCCCTTAAATGTGATGAAATAATTTATTTTATTGAAAAAATTCATTTGAAGAAAAATAGAGATATGTATTTAACAACTATTAGAGATGATTATAATTCTAATTTGATATTAATTCTTATTTTGAAAAAACAAGATGAAAAGGTAGCAAAATTGTTATTGGATAAGATTGCTAAGAAAATTCTCTTTTATTTTAATAACAATTTATTTCAATTGATTGAGTATGAGATAAAAAAAAGGGAATTACCTTTAAAAAATGAAGAAATTAATAATACTACTTATATTAAAAATAAGATAAAAATCATTATTATTGAAATAATTAATAAATACTTTGAAAAGATTTTGGAATATTCAATTAATATTTAAAAAATATACTAAATCTTTTTTAAATTACAATAAGGAATTAAATATATATTATATTCTAATTTTTTTTTTACTACTTTAATATTTAATATATTGAAAATCCACACTTATTTTATTAATCTTGATCACTCTATGATCAATATTTAAAAAAGTTTAAATATAAATATATATTAATTATTTATAACTACAGGTAATTAAACATAATTAGTTGTAATTAAAGATACTATAAATAAAAAAAGGTGTGTTATGGAAAAAACTATTATTGGAAAGGAAGCAAAGGAATTAGATAAGAAGAATATTACGGAAAGGATGAGATTGGATAGAAATTCAGGAAAAAAGATAATAGCAGCTATTATGATTTATATTTTATCAATGATTTTATTTTATTTTTATCTTTAGGTGAAAATTAATGGAATTATTATGGTATATCGTAATTATTGCTTTTATTTTTGAAGCTATGGATTCTATGGCAGGTATGGGATTTGGGACTGCATTAACACCTTTATTATTAATATTTGATTTTGATCCCCTTCAAATAGTACCTGCAATTTTAATTTCTGAGACAATAACAGGAGTTATAGACACGTATTTTGACCATGAAATGAAAAATGTTCGTTATTCTTTTAAACCATTAAACGATGCTACAAAATATGGTTTAATATTTGCTTTTTTTGGTTGTATAGCAATAGTTGCTTCAGTGATGCTTACTTATGCTACTTTTAAATTGAATAAAACATTCATTAAAGCATACGTTGCAATTTTAGTATTAATGATGGGTTTTGTTGGGATTTTAAAATTGAGCATTAAAAGAGGGAAACAATATACATTTAAACCAAAAATGTTAACTGCATTTTCAGCTCTCGCAGGATTTAATAAAGGTATTGGAGGAGGAGGTTATGGTCCTGTTATTACATTGGGACAAATATATTCTGGAGTTTATGAAAAAAGTGCAACGGCGATAGTATCTTTTTCAGAGAGCATAGTTTCCTTTGTTGGTATCCTTTCTTTTTTTCTGATACAAAATTTAGGAGTACCTATTGATTTAGTTCTTCTACCCTCGCTATTCACTGGAGGATTTTTAGCAGCACTAATCGCCCCTTACTTAGTAAGGGTCTTTCCAAATAAAATATGGAAAATTTTTATTCCAATATATGCAATAGGTATAGGTATTTACTGTTTAATTCGATTATTCTAATCCTATAGAAATTTTTTTTTTTTCTTAATTTTTTTAATAAATGAGATAGTGATGATAGAAAACCTAAAAAAAAATCTATCTTTTAAATTTACTATAAATGAACTCAGCGGAGCTTTCGGTGATTGGGGTACCTTAGTTCCATTCATTATTGGATATATTTCAATAGTAGGATTAAATCCTGCGGGAATTTTCTTTTGTTTAGGTATTACCAATATTGTGTTGGGAATAAGATATAATCTCCCATTACCTGTCCAACCGCAAAAATCAATTGCGACAATAGCTATCTCTCAAAAATGGTCTGCTAATAAAGTTATATCAACAGGATTTGGTACAGGAATTGTATGGATTATACTTGGAACAACAAAAATCCTTAATAAAATAGTTAGAAAAGTTCCTAAAGTGGCAGTAAGAGGAATACAATTAGGATTAGCATTAATATTAGGATGGAGTGCTGCCTTAATGTTGTATAATGATTATATATTTGGAATAATTTCAATTATTATAATTTTAATATTTATTAATCGAAAAAAAGTTCCTACAGCAATTATCCTTGTTTTTCTAGGAATCATTTTTATTTTTTTTTCTAATCAATTAGATTTTAATAACTTAGTATTTGATAGTCCTATTTTATTTCAATTTCATTTACCTGATCCTGAGAATTTAATTATAGGTATGTTGGTTGCTGGCATAGGCCAAATTATATTAACTCTTACAAATGTTATGATAGCAACAATAAGTCTTATTCAAGATTTATTTCCTGAAGAAGATCATAATATTAATGCAAATAATTTAGCTATAAATATGGGGATCATAAATTCTGTAAGCCCTTTTCTAGGGGGGATGCCATTATGTCATGGTTCTGGCGGTCTAGCTGCACAATATGCATTTGGAGCCAGAACAGGGGGATCGATGATTTTCGAGGGAATTTTAGAGATAATTCTTGGATTTTTTTTTTCAAATTTTCTATTTGAAATTTTTTGTCTATTTCCAAATGGTATCTTAGGAGCTATGTTAATTTATACAGCATTTTTATTAGGAAAAATATCATTTACTGATTTTAATTGGAAATCATTTCCAATTATTCTAATCTCTGCATTATGTTGTTTCTTCATAAATATCACTTTTGGATTTGTAATAGGACTATTTCTATTTTTATCTACTAAAAAACTTTTTACTCATAATAATGAATAATTTTAAAGAGTGATTATTGATAAAAATCATTTCATTTTCTTTATCAATTAATATATCTGAGATTAATTAAGAGATATATCCAATAGATTTAACTTATTTCAAGTCTTATTATTCATGATCTAAAAGATATATATATTTAGCTAGGTTAAATTTTTCAATTTTAATTCTATCTCTGATATATTCCTTTCGTAAAAGGGGTATTTTAATAACAAAATCGCAGTCTTTTAAATATACATTCTCATAAAAAATATTTTGATTTCTATCAAAATCGATAAATTTACTCAAATCGAGAATGTCCTTATTGATATTAAATAAAAACATTTTTTAACCTCATCCTCTTATTAATTGAATAGAATTCCTATTAATAATAAAAATTATTTAAGATTTAGTAATTTCATTGCTGTCTTAAAATCATAATTATAATCAAAAACCTTTTTTCCCCTAGTATAAATAGCTTCTTTTAATATTGAAGCCTCAATTTTATATTTTAAATCTCCTATTACTAATGGTCCAATACCAAAAATACCAGGTAAAATTTCTATATTGTTATATTTAGGTTTTAAGCCATTAATTCCATAAGGAGGTACTAAATTTATATCTACAATAATTTTATTTGGTGGTAATTTTAATAATATTTCATTTGGTATTATTTCAACTCCCGCTCCAGCAAGAGACCAAATTATATCTGCATCTTTTATTGATTTAAACCGATCTTCAATATTATAAGCATTTGTACCTATAATTATATTTTCTATATCCTTTTCCATTTTTCCATTTAAATCTTGAATAAGTGCATTAATTGAATTTTTATTTTTCTTATCCCATGTTTCTATTAAATATATTTTAGCTTTTAGTTCTGCTGCCAATATAGCTGCAATCTCTGCTACGGGCCCAGTCCCTAATATAGCTATTTTTTTATTTTCTATATCATTTAAAATGCTTAGAGTTTTAGCAACTACAGCGGAGGCTGTTGTATGAGATCCTCGGGGATCAATAATAATAGGATATTCAAATGGAGGAACTAATGAATTTAAGACTTGTTTCTTAATTAATTCTGCTTCTTTAACATTTTCTCCTCCAATAAAAAAGACCGTTGGAGTATTTGGTTTTCTAGAAAATATAGCATCTTGCACCAGTTTAGATACCTTATCGGAAGTCATCTTACTAAAAGGAATAACCACATTAAAACCCGCATCATAAGCCATATTAATGTCAAATGGAGATGGGTTATCATCAGTATCAAATAAATAGCATATTTTTTCAGTCTTTTCTTTATTTTTAATTTTAATTCCAGATAATTCAATTAAGGATTTTTTGGGATTCATAATTTTTTCTTTTAAAAGTTGAATATTCCCTTTTTTATTTATTGTTAAAATTTCATCATTTAAACTCACTTTTTTTTCTATTTTGATTATCTTTGTTTCTATATTTAATTTCTCTGATAATTCATCAATTCCCCGAAAGTGAGATGAATCACAGATGAATAATGCATTCAACTTTTCTTTTTTAAAACTTTTAGCAATATTTATAATTTTCATCATCATCCAAGCCTCTCTTACATTGTATCTTATTTCATTTTCTTCTTTTTTATATTCTCTTTTTAAGTACTCTCTCCAAATTATCAATTGCTCAAAAATTGTTGAATCTTCTGGGGATTTTCCACCATTTTTCATTATTATTTCATTAATATGGTTTTCTATAATACTAAAATATAAAATATGATCATCTAATGATGCTCTTAAGTAATCTGTTGCATTTTCTGAAATGTCAATCCTTTCATAAGGAATATTTTTTTTTTCAAACAATTTCTTTATTGGATCAGAGTGCGAGTTTTTATAAATCCCTTTCTCTTCTACACTAAAATCAGGTTGATAATGATAAATATAATCTTCTAACAAACTCAAATATTCTTTTGAAACTATATCTAAATTTAAAATGAAATTTTCTTCATTATATGGAATTTCTGTTAAAGACCATTCGATAGGAAACTCACTTTCCAAAATAATAAGATTTAATTGTTTTTTTTTTAAAGGTTTTAATTCTAATACTTCCATTTTAAAATCTCACCTTTTTCTTTTTTTTATAATCATAAATTTTATTTGACATGATAATAATGATGCACGGATTTATAAATCTAGTGTTTATTATCAATCATATACCTCTCTAGGAATAACATTATATGCTGGTTTTCAGTAATATGATTGATATATATTAATCATTTTGAGAGAATACGTATAATTATATATCTAATATCGAAGAAGAGACTAATTTTCTAGATAATTTAAAAATTATCTTGAAATAAGTACAATATATATTACAAAATAAGAAAAATAAAACATTCAAATATAAAATAATAAAAAAAAGACAATAAAAAGATTAAATATTTAACATTAGCTTAGCAGTTTCAAAGGCATATTTATAATCAAAAATCTTTATTCCTCTTGTATTTGCTAATTCTTTCAAGAGTGTTTTTTCAATCTTAGCTTTTAAGTTCCCTATTACCAAGGCTCCTATACCGAAAAGACCAGGTATAATTTCGTCATTATTATATTTAGGTTTTAAACCATTAATTCCATAAGGAGGTACTAGATTTATATCTACAAGTATCTTATTTGGAGGTAATTTTTCTAAAACTTCTTTGGAAATCATTTCGATACCTGCTTTTGCGACTGATATAATAATATCTGCATCTTTTAAAATTTGATATTTTTCCTCATCCGAAATGCCAACAGCACCAATAATTTCTGAAGCGTTTTCTCTGGACTTTTTATTTAGTTCTATTGCTAATTCTTTAATATATTTTTCTCGTCTAGAGGAAATTATGGTTTTGCAATTGAGATTTGCCATTAAAAGAGCACTTATTTGTCCAACAGGACCACTACCTCCTAAAATAACAACTTTTTTTCCAGATAATTGGTCAATACCATGTTCTTTAGCTACTTGTATAGCTTTCGTAACTATTGCTGTTGCAGTAGTATGAGATCCTCGTGGATCTATTATGACAGGACATTCAAATGGAGGAACAAATGAATCTAAAACTTTTTGAGATATTTTTTCTGCTTCCTTCACATTTTCGCCTCCTATAAAAAAAGCCGTAGAAGCATTTGGTTTTCTGGAAAAGATAGCGTCTTGTACAATTCTAGGTACTTTTTCAGCTGTTGTGTTATTGATAGGAACAACTATATCAAAACCAGCATCATAGGCCATATTGATATCGAAAGGCGATGCTACTTCATCTGTATCAAAAAAATAACAAATTTTATTAGGTTTTTTTTTTTCTTTTATTTTAATTCCAGATAATTCAATTAAGGATTGTTTAGAATTCATAATATTATCATTTAAAAATTGAACATCCCCCTCTTTATTCATTCTTAAAATCCCATTATTTAGATTCACTTTTCTTTCTAACTTGATTGATTCTACTTCAATATTTAATTTCTTTGATAATTCAATAATTCCCTGAAAATGAGATGAATCACAGATGAATATTGCCTTTAAATTCTCTTTTTCGAAATTTTTTGTTATATTTATAATTTTCATCATCATCCAAGCTTCTCTTACATTTCTTCTTACCTCATCTTCTTCTTTTTTATATTCTCTTGATAAATATTCTCTCCACACTAATAATTGTTCAAATATGTTAGAATTTTCGGGAGGATTTCCATTATTTTTTGATATTATTTCTTCTATATGGTTTTCTATTAAAGTAATATAAGAACTATAATCTCCCAAGGATGCTCTTAAATAATCTGCTGCATTTTCTGAAATATCAATCATTACATAAGGTATTTCTTTACTTTCATGTAATTGTCTTATTGGATCAGAGTTTAGATTTTTATATAATCCTTTTTCTTCCACACCAAAATCGGGTTGATATTGATGAATATATTGTTCTAATAGACTTAAATATTCTTTTGAAACTAAATTTAAATTTAAAATGAGATTTTCTTTATTATTTGAGGTTTCTTCAAAA
>CAZGJX010000005.1:0-73542 GCA_964525635.1 uncultured archaeon | reverse complement strand
TTGTAAATATTTAGTTTTTTGAATGATTAGCAAAATTGGCATTCAATTATATTTTTTTCCTTTTTATGATATTTCGTCAATGAAATCCTTCCAAATTTTCATTTTTCTTGAAATTTAGACGAGTTCTCTGCGATAAAAAACCTATAATCCACTATCATTAAAAAATTAATAAAACAAGGAGATAGCTCTCTAAATGGAACCGGAATTATTCTTTACAAGGTAGAGTCGGAGGGGGTTTGCCTTCTTTTAACCCCAATAGTTGTAATACGGCTCCCGTGTCTCCCTTAAGCAACGGGATGATGACATCCTCGTAATTAACCTTCTTTCTCATGCAGGTATGATAAAGCGATAAGTGCTTGGCGTAAATCCTCATCACCTTGGGGTTAATGAAATTACGGGAAACATTTCGCTGGACAACAAAGGGGCGAATTGCACGTTCTGCAGGATTGTTGTCAGGCAGGACATCGGGATTCTCAAGGTAGGTAAACAAGCAGGGGGCGTATTTCTCAAATCGAGCTATCAAGCGCTCAATGTCCGAATTAGCGGGACCTTCAGGTTGAATCTCATTGATGAGAGCATTCAGTCGCGATTCAGCTTCCATAATGCTTGCACGCTGCTTTAGAGGAGTGTACACACTCATGTCATTCCCGTCTTTTTTCCAGGCTTTCCTGAAAAATTCAATAAATGTTCGTGCCTGACCGCTTACTTTTTTGCCCTGCTCCTTGATCCGTTCCAACTCTTCCCGCTTTTTGGATGTCAAGGGTTCCGGATCTTTAGGCGGACGACCGCGTCCTTTAGGAATGCTTGCAACCTCATCCTTTTCTCGTGATTTCAGGGTATCATCCTCCTTTAACTTTTTTTCCGCCTCATCGTGCTTTCCGAGTTCTTTCAGGCTGATCGTTCGCAATTCCCGTACCACGTGTTGCAAACATTTCTGTTGCTCCACGTCTAACTTGTTGTACGCACTCCAAAAATCCGACAACAAGATGCCCTCGTAATCGTGGAAAATATCTTTTATCGTGGCGCTCCCGCGACTTGGAGAAGAAATGTAAAGAACTACTTCAGCTGCAACAATCACCCAAAGCCAATAATTACTCCCGTCCATCGGAAGTCCCGTCTCGTCCACATGCGCAAAACCTGACTTTTTAATGGCTTCAATAAATGCATCGTACACTATCTCCATCTCATCTTCGTACTTTCGAATCCAATCGATAAATGTCTTGACAGCGGGAATGCATTTTTTTGAATGAATGACGTGTTCGATGGTAGAGCGAAGGCCTTCCCAAGATCCTCCTCGCTTAATACGCTCGCGTAGCACGAATGCAATCATTCCCAACCCGTAGCGTGCCCATTTTAACTTTCCCAAAGATCTTGACACTATTTTCTTGCAATGCGGACATCTATAACGATGAATCACGTGATTAATGTAGATTAATTTCAAGCCCCTTTTTATCTTTTCAAAATCTCGAATGACATGTTGGTGATCATCGAATGGCTCGACACCTTTTAGGGATTTCTTGCAATTGGGACAATTTTTTAAAAAATGATGTCGTGTGTAGTCGATTTCCGCGGGATCGGGATTTTTCAGTCCACCTCCACCTGCTCCTTTTGGTTTGCCGGAACGCTTGTTTTTTGAGTCCACGTCCCGATGCTTTCCAGCATCCGACCGCTTTTTCCGCTTTTTCCTCGCGGTTTCCTGCAGTTTCTTGTTCTTCCGTTTATATTTCTCTAGGTTTTCCTTTAATTGCACCTTCTTTAATTCCGAGGCACGTTCCTCCTGCTTAAAGCGGAGAATTTCGGCTTCCCGTCTCCGGATTATCCTTCGAAAATGAGATATCAGGTAAATAATCACTCCCACGAATAAAGCAATGAGTAGAAGCCATAAAACCATGATAAAACGAATGATCGGGAAGATTTAAATGTTACGGTTTTATCCTCCATAATAAGGTTCAAAAAACTAAATATTTACAAAATAGGATTGATAAAACATCATGACTATAGAAAAAAATGTTGATCCAAGCAGTCTCGAGATTTGGACTCATGATCTAACTAAGTATTATGGAAAAGGAGAGCATGAGGTAAAAGCCGTGGATGGAATAGATATTTCTATGGAACCAGAAGTCCATGGATTCCTAGGACCCAATGGAGCAGGAAAAACCTCTACAATTAATATGCTTATTGGTTTAATTTCAATCACTAAGGGAGAAGCAAAAATCAAAGGGCTGAAAGCTCCATCTAGCGAAGCTCGTCGTATAATAGGGTTTCTTCCGCAAGAACCAGCTCTATACTCGAAGATGACAGGAAGACAATATTTAATGCATATAGCTCGTATGAGTAGAATCAGAAAAAATGAAGCAAAAAGTAAGACTATGGGTTTACTAGAAAGATTTGATCTAACAGAGGCTCAAAATAGAAAAATTGAAACATATTCCGGAGGAATGAAGCAAAAGGTGGCTATAGCTGGAGCCTTAATAGGAGATCCCGAAATCCTAATTTTAGATGAGCCAACCTCAAATTTAGATCCAGTGCAACGAGATAGCATAGTAAAAGATATAAGAGCACTATCAGAAAGAGTAAGTATTTTTGTCTCAAGTCACGTATTATCTGAAATTGAACAAATGTGCAATAAAATCACCATTATTAACAAGGGAAAGATAATTTTAACAGATACTATCGAAAACATAAAGAAAATTCATTCAGGTGGTAAAAACACTTATATTCTTAATACAAGCTCCAATGAAGAGGTCTTACAAGATTTAAAGTCAAATGAATTTATTGAGAAGGTATGGATAAATGACGATGACCAATTTATTCATATTATACCAAAAGATGCTGATAAAATTGAAAAGGAAGTGCCAAAAATTGTTATAGGAAAGGATCTAGCTATGAAAAAATTCTCGAGAAAAGAGTTTTCATTGCAAGATATCTTTCTTGATATGATGGATAATAATAAAAATAGTAAAGGAGAGGAGCAAAATGTCGATAAGTAAAATAAAAAGTGAAAAGGAACTAAATATTTTTCAAAGACCATGTCCGACTTTAGAATTATTTAGAAAAACTATGTTTACAGATATATTCACCTTACCCAAATTTTTAGGCTCTCTTTTCGCAATGATATTTGTTCCCCTTATCTTAATATTAGGGATTTATATACCAGCTGTCAACAAAACAACACCTCTTTTTGAATCAATGGGGCTTGGTTATGTAGTGCTTGTATATAACTTATCTATTGTATTTCCAATAATTATTTCATTATTGACAGCACCTCTTATTTCACGTGAAGTTAAAGAGGGGACTATGGAAATATTGCTAAGCAAATCCATCACTCGAAGTAAAGTCGTTCTGAGTAAATTTCTTGCTGTATTTACATTCGGTGTTATTCTTAGTATCACATCATTCTTTGTTATATGTCTAATTGCCTATATTAGATATCCGTTTTACGATATTATCCCCTTTTTCTTTATAAACGTTATTTATTCTTTAATAGTGTTAATATTCTTCGAATGTCTTACTATGGCAATGTCTTGCTTATTGAGAAAGCCTATAAATGTGATTACAATACCTCTTATAGTAGTGATCTTTTTGTTTTTAGTGCTTTTCATGGTTAGGATCGGTATTGCCTTTTCTATGGGCGGAAGGACAACCTTCTATGAAAAATATCAAATATATAATTTTGATCTTGGATATCATTTTATTAATATTTTCTATTATCTTTCTAAACTTATTCAGATTGAGAATTATGTTTTCTTTGAAGTGAATGGATTAATAAGATCTATTGTTGAGGACCAAGTTGTTATAGGTTATGAAGACACTAGTTATTGGGCTCCTTTAGGATCTTTAATCTTATTACTTTCCATCGCAGTGCTGCTATTGGTTATAGGATTTATCTTTTTTAAGAAGAAGGATATTCACAGATAAAAACTTATTCAAACAATTTTTTTTATTTTTAAAATACCATAATGAATTAGATCTAACTTTCTGTCTCAGGCTTTTTTTCAATCTTCTCTTCCATGGTCTTCTTTATGGACTTAATTCTCATATCTATGGTATTAATATTTATGTGTACCCAATTCTTTAATTTTTCTGTTGCGTATATAGTATATTCTGTCTTTTTTGTTATTTTTTTAATTGAATTAGGAAATATCTTTATTATATGCTTAGTATCTTCCAGATTTCTTATATATCTCAATAATGTGTTTTTTCTGCCTGGGAATTTGCCCTCTAAATCTGATAAATTGCATTCATGCTTGCAAATATATACTAGGCATTTAATAATATCAAATGATCGATATAGTTGATGCTCAAAATTTTCGAACTTCATCGTGTATTTTTATTTTTATTGCACTACAGAATAACTATAGTTACTTCTATATAAAAGAAAAAAATGAATTAAGGGCATAAATAAAAATAAATTACCATATTTCAGATCAATCCTTTAATATTCTTTTAAAGCGCTAATAATTATTATAATTTTTATCTTTAGAATTCTGTGTAAGATAAAGCTAATCAGAAGTAAATCTCGACATTAGGAACAATTAATTCACCCGTGATGTAATTGAAATAAGTAAAAGTATAAATACTCTTTAAAATAATTAGATACAATATACCAAATTTAGCCAAAAATTAGTATTGGAGTAAAATAATTTAGCTATCCTCCAATTCGTATTAGATTCAATATGATACACCACAGTTCACTTTTGAGGAAAAATTTTCGACCGATTTTAGATGATCTAAAAAAATTAAGAAAAAGATTTTTCAAAAAATATTGCTCAATTTCTTTTCAAAAAAAAACTAAAATAAGTCATCTCGCATATTCCTCATCATCTATAGAGATTAATTCATTTATTAAGAAAATCGTATCTAAATTTTTTGTTTAAATAAAAATAGATTATAACAACTTTAAGTAAAAAAATTAAAATAAAATAGTAAAAAAAAGTGTTTGTATATGGAGACTATCCTCGATAAAATAAAAAAAAAAAGAATAAATAGTACAATACCAAATATAATCTTTTATAAAGATATTTATACTCCTCTCAGACTACTCAATTCTAAACCTAATCCTCAAATTGCTTTAAAAAAGACAATTTATCAGAAAAGAATAGAAGAAGAGAGAAGACAAAAGGAAAGAGTACTAAGACAGAAAGAAAGCGAGAGAGTAGAGTATATAAAGCAATATTATTCACCTATTTTATCTCAATTTGTAAGATCTCACCTCAATTTCAGAGAGCTTAATAAAAATGAGATTAATGATGTTATCTTTATTTCTTTGTTTTATATCCAATTAAAGAGGTTCATGAAGATCGGGAATAAAGAACTAAATCTTTTAAATTCATTATATAACCACTCTCTTGCATATATTAAGGAGCACTACAATACAATAGATCATAGTGTCTGTTCTGATGAGGAATATAGGGTAATATTTGATAATTTACTCTATAATATTGAGAATGGAAAAAATATAAGAAAATTCCTCAAGTATTCAAGAAAAGTTAATTTATATGATTTCTGCAAAAGAATTAAAATATATTTTGAACTACTAACCAAGACTCCTAAAAAAGAGAGAAAATCATTTGAAAAAGTTCTTCGGGAAATTAAAGCTATTTATGATAAATCTTATAGAAAAAATTCAATTTTCAAGACAAAAAGAAAGATAAAATCCACTCCACAAAAGATACAAAAGAAATTTGCAAGCTTTAAGCATAATTATATCGAAAATATCACCTTTCATCACCTTTCATCGCATAACAAAATATTATTTTTTTATCAAGGAACAAGAAATCTCTTTTTTCTTCTTATTTTGAGCTTTTATTATTCTTTTTTAAGTTATTATGTAAAAAAAATTAACCAATATCTAGAAAAATTCAAGACCTTTTTCCATAATAAAATCTTAAATATCAACCTGTATTTTCAGTTCTTTAAATGGTATATCAAGGAGGCATACAAGCGCTTTTTAGAGGAATTCAATTTTTTTATAAAAATAAAGTTTTCAAAAAAATTCAGACCATTTTCTTCAAATAAAAATATAATATTCTTTTTTAAGAAAACAAGAAAAAATGATGCGTTATCCAATAAAATCTTAAATATCAGCCTGTATTTTCAGTTTTTTAAATGGTATGTTAAGGAAATATATAAACGCTTTTTAGAGAGATTCAATTATTTTATAAGGAAAAGGTGTTCAAAAAAACCTAAATCATTTTCTTCAAATCAAAATATAATATTTTTTTTAAAAAAAGAAAGAAAAGAGAACACTTTATCCCTTCTGCTTTATAGTATAGTCGATTTTTTCTTTATTCAAAAAATAGAAAGAATAAATCAACATATGAAAGATTTTAACTTTAAAGTATTTAAAATTGATTCAAAAAATTTCCTAAAAAGAATATATTTTACTATCATAGAATTAAAAGATAACATAAAATCTTCCTTAAAGACAAAGTGCCTAACAATTAGAGACACTTGTAAAAAGAAAAAAGCCAAAATTATATCGATATTTAAGGGATCTAAATCAAATACGACAGCATACAATATTATATCTATACTATTCCCATTAGTAGCATCTTTATTCATATTCTTTGTCTTGATATTTTCTGCGATCTCCGTATTATCTGCTATACCTTTCAAAAGTGAACAGATTGATCTCACAAAGCAAATATCCACTTTATTAAGTTTAAATATGGAGTATAGATTTTTATGGTTCTCTATTGAGTTTCTCTATTTTTCTATATGTCTATACCTATATAGAAATAATAAAAGGTTAAGCAATAAATGTATAAAATTCCTCTATATTTCCAGTATAATAGAATTTAGTCTGGGGTTATTTTTTCTCTTTCTTGGCATCCTTTGGGCATTATCTATTTTTACGACAATATTTTTATGCGCTAATTTCATTTACTTGAAAAATCAAAAAGGAAATAAGGTAAAAGATAAAAATTTACTCCTCACCTCAGTTATTCTTTTAATAACTTCGAGTGTAATATGTATTTCCTTTTATTTTTCTCAGTTAGGGCAAATTGGGAATAACTCAAGAGCAATATTGATCATGTTTATTGCTGTAGTTATTTTAAATCTATATTTAATAGAAAGGATTAGTTCTATAAAGAAATTCAAGATAATGTCAATTATATTAATTGCTTTTGATATAATCCTAGGAAATATTTTATATTTTCTAGTTCAAGTACAGGATTATTTTTCTTTTATTGCTATATTTCTAATTACAATTATAATTACAGAAACCTTATATAGAAAAAGGAATTTTATTAGTAATTATTTATATTTTATATTTCCACACAAATACCATATAAAAAAGACGAATTATTTATTGATCACCTCTTTTTCTCTTTGCTTAGGGGCAATTGTCATCTTTTTTATCTTTCCGGTCTATACTATAATTTTTCTTCTCCTCTTACTTATTCCAGGAGTTATATTTACCAAAAAATGCCATATTAGAGCAAAAAGAAAAAGTAAGAGTATAAGGGAAAGATTACAAGGGCGCTTAGATGGAAAGCTTCAAGCATATGCGTACTTAATATTAATCTTTTTAATGATTGTGCCGTGGCTGGCATCAATTCCTTTTACTGTAAATATAGACCAACCAAAAATAGAATTCGCTCGATATGGCTCGGAAAATTATGATGATCTCGAGTATGGATATCTAAGTGAGTTAGAACCCTTATCTATAAATGATAGACTAATTGCAAGAACAGAGACTGATTTAGCATTAAGTCAATCTTCGCAGTTATTATTTACCCTAACTCCTCAAAATATCAGTAATAAAGCAGGAAGAGAACTGCAATTCTCATATAACCTTAAATCTGGTATTGTAAACGGTCCTAAAGAGGAAATAAAGCTCTATAATGATCTCTTCTTTGATAACTACAATCTTTTACCCGGGGATTATGAACTAAAAGGTTACCTTAAAAAATATCAATGGTTCTCATGGCATTCTTCTCAAGTTGTAACATATCAAATCACCCTTGAAAGAGATCAGTTATCAGTAAGGCCATCGGAGTTTTATAATCGAAATGGTCTTGATGCAGGAGCTATAATTACCTTTGAAAATGAAGATAGCTCTTGGACTGTTATGTGGAACTGCACAATAGTGGATTCCAGAGGAAAGGGCGTCCAGTTAGATGGTATTAAATTATATCTAGAAGTAAATAATAGATATAAATTAATCAATACTGTAAGTACGGATAAATATGGTCATCTTGCTTACATCCATAAAGTATACGGCTATTTTGAAACGAATGCTCTTTCAAAAATAGCTTATGATGGAGATGACCTCTATAAACGTCTGCTACATGAGGAATACGCAGGGTTAAGTGGAGTATCTGAAGAGGAAAGATTTTTTATTGATCATAATGGAGATCTTATCCCTGACGAATGGACTTTTACATTTTCTCAATTATTAAAATCATTTCGCACAATTCCAGATATTTCCCACACTTATATTGACAATTTAATTTTTAAAGCGGAATTTTTGGAGAGTTACGGTCAGCAAACATATGATTCAATAAATGAGTATGAAGGATTATTAGCAGGTGATACATTTTGGACAATTGGAAAACATGGAGGAGGAGTTGAATTTGATGGTGAGAGTGATTATATTGATTTTGGTGAGATTTTAGATTCTGAACTCTATAATAGCTCAGAATTCACTATTTTATCTTGGATCTATCCTACAAATCTAAGTTCTGATGCTGTAAGCAATAATGGGATTAAAAATGTATTTCTATCGAAGAGAAATATGTTTGAGTTGGGCATCTCTGAGACAGGTTATGTCCAAGCGTTCTTAAACACTACAGATATAGCTGCAACAGCGCAGTATGGAGATATAGGATCAATTAAAGAAAATGAATGGCAACTTGTTATTCTTCGATTTAATAACAGCGATGTTGACGTATATATTAAAGATATGTGGTATTATGCAGCAGAAGGGGGGATGGCAGAACCATGGTTAGTAGCTAATAATACAATTACGAGCGGAGGAGCCCTAATATTTGGAGGCGAATTAACCTCAAATAGTTATTATGCAGGAAAAATGGATGAAATAGCTATTTTTAATACAGCACTAATGAATTTGGAAATTGATGATTATATCGGGCTAGAATTACTTGTAAATTCTTCTGTACTTAAGGATGTTGATGGAAGTTGGGCGGCAATTATCAACAATGAAATAGTTGATGGGTATATCAATTTTCAGTCCTATAATCTGGGGAAAGAGATTACTTCACTAGAGTTTTACTTGTCAGAATCTTATCCAGAATTAGAAAATCCAGACATAGCCTCCTGGCATCTCATTAATTCTTATTATGAGGATCGCGATTATTACTCATATGTGATTGATAGTAGAACACTCCCAGATGGTAATTATTATTTTATAGTGCGGGGTGTTGATAAAGTTCAAAATGAAGTATATAGCTTTTTTAACAAACCTTTTTCAATTAATCATTTCAATACATCAATTCAATTTAATTATATAAATCATGAGGATCGTATTAATCAAAACAGTTTTATTGGAGTAGCTCCGAGAGATACGTTTGAATGACATATACTTTCCATGAATGTATTTGTTAATCATTCTGGAAATGTAGAACTACTTACAAATACCCCTATTATGTATAGGGAGATTTCCTCAGATTTCAACTTGATAAATCTTGATATTTTGTCAAGTTGGATTATAGAGAATGATTTTAATGATGATGAATATACTATTAATTTTATAATCGAAAGTAATTTAACATTTGGTTCTGAATTTCCATATTACCAATATAATTTCACGCTACCACAAGTTATATTGGATTTAAATGGTCCTGAAGTTGTATTATTTGAAGATGATTATACTCTAAACTGTACTGCAACATATTGGAACATCGATGATAACATAATTACTCTTGGAATATTATGTAATGATATAAATTTCCAGAAGATAAGCTTCCAATATAAATATGACACACCAGAAGCCAGTTGGATTAATTATGCAACCATAAATGTTGATCCTAACTCGTTACTAGAGATGAGTCTTGATCTTTTGTCTTTACGTGATGGAAAATTATATTTCAGATTTATCGGTAGTGATGATTTAGGTAATAGTAAAATACTCTATAACTCGTCATTTTGGATAATTAAGGACCTTGATAATGAGCTTGAATTTATTATAAAAGGATTAGATAAGACATTATATAGCCACGATCAAGAGGGAATGATTGAGCTTGATCTTAAAATATTTCCAATAGCCAACGATATAACTTCTGTTGATATAAATACTGGTTATGAAAGATTTACACTTTCACATCCAGTAGTGCAAGAAGATCATTATTATTTCACAGGAGGGGATCTAGATCCAAGTATTAAGCTAAACTCGTCTTATTATAATATTTTTGGATCAGATTTTAGCAATATTGAAATAGATATATCATTGTTTCAAGGAACAAAATATATCACATCAAAAGAGATTACAATTACAGTCGTGGATAAAGTATTCGAGAGCCCCATATCCATATCAAATATTTCAGTTGAAATAGATAATAATTATGCATCTATGAGCTTTAATACAGGAAAAGATGCATATAATAATTCACATGCCATACCATTTTTTTCGAATAATGCAGCTCCATGTCTTGAGTTATATGACTTATCAGGAATTCTAATTGACACGATATATTTACATGCAAATTATGATCACATATCTTCCTATACTTTTGATAATGAGCAGATAGAAATAATAAACAATAGATTTGTGTTACCTTTAAATAATATGTATGAAATTATATGCTCAATCGAGAGTATATATCTCAATACTGTTCTTTTCAATTTCTCTTATTTCATAGATGTAGGTGATAACGAATTATTTATTACATTACTTACCGATAATTCTCTTGATGGAGTCTATGGATCAATAACATCCCCAATTACAGTTGAATATGGTGTTTCACTCATAAGCACACCAGAGGCTCAATTTATTAGTAATTATGATTTTACAGCATTACCACAATCAAACTATACAGTAATAGGGGTATTTCAAGACATATCAGGTATCAAAGATGCTTACATTTTAGATAATATACTTACTATTGATTATGAGGCTCCAATTGTGTATAGACAATTTGAAGAGTACACATCAGTAAATCCCGATTCTGGAACAATAGAATTTATCATAAAAGATATTTCAGGAATAGAAAACATAACATTATATAACACTGTAGGATATTGGAATAATGAAGATTCTCTATACTCCTTTACGTTTAACGACCCAAATCAAAATGAAGGGGATTTTGAGACAATCTTATCATGTACAGATACTAATGGATTTACAATAAACCATACCATACATTTAATATTTGATAAATCTCCACCTATCATTTCAAATATCCAAATTGCTAGTACCTATTGGAAAGATTTATTTATTGTAAATCTCTCTGTCAGTGATATTTCAAATTATAGTTTATCAGTCACTCTTAGAAATATGTTCTCAGGGCTTAGGTTTGATTCTCCGGAATATACTTTAATTGAGATAACAAATAATATATACCAATTGATCATAGATACAAACCAATTCCCATCAGGCTCATATGATTTATTCATAAAAGCAATCGATTATGCGGGAAATAGCATTACAGAGGAGATGGATTGCTATTTTGATAATGATCCCCCTCAATTTAATTTAAAGGATATGATATATGAAAATGGGATAAATCTTTACAATAAAACAATTGAAAATATCATATATTTTAATAATTACAAAACTTTATCAATTGAGGCATTCGATGCCGCATTTGATGGGTTTGATTGGGCGCAGATAAGCACGCCCCTTTACTATCAATATGGTGTTGAAAGTGTTCGTCTAAATCTAACAAAAACCCTTGCATCACACAATCTCGTAATTTCAGGTGAACTTGATTATGGAAAGCTTGAATATGAAATTATTGGGTTTTCAGATCCAGTTAATTATAATATTTCTTTAATTAAATCAATAACCTCTATAACAATTGGAGGATATATAATTAATGATTTTGAAGTTATTTTAGATTGTGAAAAATTAATACTGAAAATTGGAGAATCATCACGCCATTTATTATCATCTAAAAACTCAGACTCGATTTATGCCACTTTTTATGAAGCAACTTCAAATAAAATTCCTTTAACTTTCGATTCAGACAGTAGGGAATGGAGGTTGATGTCTTTCGATATTAGAAATTACCTGCCAACAATTACGGAAGGTGAATCTTTTTTACTATGGTTTGAAATAACAGATGGAATGGAGCTTGCAACTGGAGGGGCTCAATTAGGAAACACAATAGTAACACAGAAATTTAAAGGGATATATGATCCTGCCATATTAAAACAAGCAGGATCTCTTTTTCAATGGAATTTAGGTACAAACTCAACTAACGCAGGAATTGTACTTTTTGGTTCAGAAACCTATTCTGATAGTACAATTACAATAAAAAGTTCATTAGTAGATAAGAATCCATTAGGACAGAGTGATATTAATAGAATTCTTCTTTATTGTTCTATTGATGGCAATTCTTGGGAAAATATAGGGAGAGCATATTATTCAGGTGATATTGATCAGTGGAATTATTACTGGGATGGAGATTTACTTGAGCAAATTCCCAATTTTAATTATATAAAAGTACTCATATTAGATAAAGCAGGAAATTATCTTACTGAAATATCTAATATAGTATTATATGATTTTGCTCAGGTAGAATTAATTACAAATCTTGTCTTTGGAGATGTGTTTGAATTTGATGAAATTGAGATAATTAATTCACAAATCATAGCTGGACAAATAAGTAATTACTTTGATTCTGAAGAATTCTGGGATGTATGTTCGCAATACTATAATGTCCTTACTAACAAATGGATTCCAATAACAACAGAGCCAACGATTATAGACGCAGGCTCTTATACTATAACTTGGGATTTCAACAAAGATCCAGAATTTTATAATTCAATTAGGGAATTTAATTATTCCTATATTCCCGTGCAGGTGACTCCTATAACCTCAAATAATTTATGGGGTAGTTGGGGCGTGTTTAATCCTAATGGTGAATTTCAGCCAATTATTTTGGTCAAAAATGATCTCTATGTTGATCTAATTATCTATAAGTTTAACGAGACAAATGGATGGATAAAAGATGATGTTCTTAGTGCTGAAGGTCTTTTTAATTCTTCATACAATCAAATTTTCAAATTATTTGATATTAATAGAGATGGGATCGCTGAACTAATTATTCTTTCACCCGATCAAATGAATGTCTTTTCATTTTATAATGATAATTGGAATTCATTTTTAAATATAACTTCTAATAGCGAATATAAGAATTTATTGTTTGATCTATATTATGATGGAAATATAGGAAAGACAGTATTAATTACGGTTCAAGAAGACGAGACGGGAAAACAATCATTTTGTAAATACCAAATTGATGACGGCTTCAATGCAATTAAAAAAGTACGGCAACAAGCACCTATTGGGTTCATTCCAAGTTCTATAAAAATTGTTGAGTCATTAATATCTGAGCAAGATAAATCTATATTAATAGGAGGATTAATAGAAGGAAGCTATTATTCTCAACTAATACACTTTGATTATAATAATCTAAATCCTCAAAATGTAATTGTTAACTCTATCTTGGGTAAAATATCAGTAATCGAAAAGAGTCAAAAAAGAATACTACTTGGATTATCAAGGCAATTACTTGGTAAGATGGATACTGTCTACTCGGTAAAATATAGTCAAGAAGCGAATGATTGGATAAAAGTAGATATCTCTGGTTTTGAAGAAGAAAAGTTCCAGATTCTTGATCTATTAGCACTTAGTGAAGAAGATTCAGAGAAGTTGATTGTGGCATCACACACAGGATTATTTGAAATTAATATTGAAACGTTAAAGGATAAATACACAATTTCAAGTCCAATTTGCTTCACATCAACTATTAAGACACGTCAAGAGTTGGAACAATTTAGAACCGGTTATAAATTAACGCTTGGACCTTATCAAATTGATAAGATTAATAAAATTTCATTTATGGAAAATAATAAATGGTATTATTTATCTCCTGACTTTTATACATTAGCAGATAAATTTTCAATCTACTTAGACCTAAAAAATCCATATTTAGGTATAATATGGAGTAATCTTGAAAATATAAAAGTTGATTATTCATTTTTAAGTTATTACAGTGAGGAAATAACGAGTATAGATCCGTCTTTTAATAGGGCTCAGGGAAGACCTGATCGGACAGACACATCAGCATCAGCTCAGTTCTACGGGGAAAATGAATTAGATCTCGCTTGGATAAACAATTATGGTACGTCTAATCATTATAGTCTGCATTTACTAGAAGATTGTAATACTTATAGGAGACAATCGGTTATCTCTGGAAGTGGCTATTTATTAGATATTCCAGTCTCCACAAGAATCGGTTGGAATAATCAATATTGGGGAGAAGAATATTATTCAATGTCAGAACTCCAGAATAACCTCATATATTATGGAGATTCCTATGACTCTGGGATACTCTCAGAAACTCTAGAAGGGAAAGAATATTCTCGACTCGATTTAGCTGAAGATGAATTTGATGGTAAGTATGAAGGTAATTATATCGATAGTGTATGGATAAGCGATCCGATCTTAGGTGACACCTATAATTTCTCCTCAATGTATTATGATAATATTCATTCATCAAGTGGTATATATAATTTTTTCGAACAAGAAATATCTGTTCAAAACCAGATGATTAACTTTTCTCTATATAATTCACCCTATGGTGGAATTGAATCACAAGGAGCACTAACTGATGGAGTATTTTTAGAGAGATTTGAGGACGCGACTATCCAGGACATAGAATTAGCACTTCTTAATAGAGAGGAATATATATGCGCTCTTTTAGCCAATCTTAATCAAGCATATGGATTTGAATTTGTAAACAAAATACCAACAGTTGATAAAAATGGAATTAAAGCAATTGAAATTGCTTTTGATGCCTCTATTCTCTCTTCAGCATTTACAGAGGAATACCCTCTCTCTGTCTTGATTTACAATTATGCAGAGGATAGGTGGGAAGCTCTAGACATCACATCATCATATGATTATGAATATTTCTGGGCTTTCAACTCGGGATATCAAACATCTATAGACAAGTTTACTCCTGGTTGGGGTACAGCAAGTATAGATAGTATGCAGACAGTATCGTTCGGTATTAACCAATATTTTATTGATGAGTATGAACACTTTGAATTTGATCCTTTGGTTGAAAATGGTGGAAATTTTCTTGATAATGATTATTCTTCTAGATTATATCAGAAAAATGTCTTACAAGCCGATAAATCTCAAATATCTATTTATCAAAATTCTACTGAGTTATCAAACAAATATCAGCTTAATAACATTGTCTTAGATTTAGTCAATGGATTTAAGACTACTCAATATACTCGTTTTCCAAATCCATATGGAATATTTGAAACCGTAACTCCATCTACATTCTACAGAGATTACTTGAATCTTAACCAAGAATTTCGAATCCAAGTTTGTACAGAAAAATTATCTATCCTACCATATGAATACATCACCGTCGGCGATTTTAAGACATTTACGCGAACAAATACTAATTATTTGAATTATGAGGACTTTGATACATATTTAAGTACACAATCTCTCAGCGATAATATTGACATGACAGAAAATGGATTAATACTAGAAGGAAGAAGCGGGTTTGAAATGAATGAAGGGATCTCCAATACTCCCGAAGTGCAATCAGAAGTTAGAACAGGGTACATTAGATTCCTTGAAAATACTATTCAAATAGTCTCTGGGGATGGGTACCTTTTCTCTCCTGTCTCTTTACAGGATATTGATGGTGATCTTTATACAATTTATTCCCAACAAAAACAGGAACATGAAATTGAATTCAACATAGAGACAGAACCAATAGATGGAATTAATGATTTAGATAAGCTGGAAATAACAGTGTTTGCATATTCGCCTCTATTACTTGAAAATAATCTTCAGATCTTTTATAGAGATTTTACAGGTGAATATATCCCTACTCAAGTCCAAATTATCGATGATGATACATTTAAAATTACCATAAATAAAAATGATTTTATAAGATTATATGATTCTTCTCGTCAAAATTATAGGCTCAAATTAAAACTTTTAGTAACAAATTTAGCATCATTTTACATTGATATAGACTCAATCATAGCTGAAAAGATCAGTAATCAATTTACGAGTCATGATGCCTATAGAGCAGAGCTTAGATTTAATATACCTTATGACGATGTTGGAGGAAATATTACATTTAAATTAAATGATGAGCTTTCCTTCACATTTGAAGATCCTGTGAACGAGGATGGAGGATATTTAGACTATGGCGGTAATGAAAATAGTCTAGTAGTATTTTATGATTGTTCTCAACAGGTTTGGAAAGCTTATCTTAATTTTGAACCTTCTACATATCTTACTGGTGATCCAATATGGGAATATGAAGACGCTGATCCAGAAATTCTTTGTCCTGGTATTGAGATCGATTATCCTCTTTCAGGGCAATTATTAATTACCAAGCTTGAGCATCAATTCTATAAAAGAATAGAAGATCAAGCAGATTTCCAAGCATATAAGGATATGATATCTCAAATAGGAGATACAAAGACAAATGAAATTACCTATTCGGACTTTTTAACTACTCCTGAAAATGCATTTTCTCATATATCAGCAGATATTAACATTATTTATTCTTTTCATGATGAGATGCAAGAAAATAATATATTAGACACCTCATTAATTACAGATAGCTATACTACTCAAAATAATGGGCTTAATTTAGGGTATACCTATCAGGAGCAATCAACTAATCTTGATTCCGTTATGTATTATAATGACATGCTCGGTTCTGGTGGTATAAACTATAATGGAGGTTATAGATATCCTTTTGGAAATAATGGTGATGGTATATCAGGATCTTTAGAAAGTGATGATCTATATAATTACACTGTTCAATATTATGGAGACGATATAGAATCCTATCTCACATTTTATCCTGCAATGGGAGAGAATATATATGAAGAGGATTTTGAAGAGGATGGGAGTTCTTGGATTCTTTATAATAATGTAAATTACGAATTTTATAAAGAATCTCCACAAATGAGTAATTATCTAACAGAAAATATTACTTTAATCCAAACCACTTGGGATCGCTTAGGTCAGACTTCCAAGACCGCTCCTTATATTGATGCAATTAATTCATATTATTTTCATAAAGGATATTGGTACATAATTGGGGGATATCAAGGAAGCGGTAGAGTGTGTAAATTCAATAGAGATTTTTCAAATGTATTAGATAGTTGGGATATTGATGGGGATGATATAATACTTGTTGATAGGTATTGGTATGTTCTCTCATATGATCATGTTACAAAATATCATTATGATTGGACTCCAACTGGCGATCAATATCAATTATCAATAGGAGCTAATACCGCATGGGGGATTTCTTACTATAATAATTACTGGTGGATTTTGTGTGTTGGTATTAATAATCAATGGGAAAGTTATATTTATAGATTCGATAATGATTTTAGCAATGGTATTGTAGTATGTGATTTAATGAATCCGAATTATTTCCTATTGGCAAGACAATTTGGAAGAGACGAGAACTCTTGGTGGGTCTCATATGCTTGGTATAACGGAAGTGGTAGAACAGTTATTAACTATGATGATGATTGGAATGAAATTGGCGACGTATATGAACAAGAGGGGAATTTATTATTTGATATAAGATATTTTGATCATTATTGGTGGGAGATAAATGGTCCAGGAGACTTTTTGTATTACTACAATAATGAATATGATGTATCAAAATATAATCGGGGCAATGGTTATTTTTACATGCAGACAAATACAACCGAGATCCTAAAATGTCGATCCCCAGATAATCTTGATTTACAATTAAAAGAGAATGATATTATTGAAATATCTTTCAGCACCACATCTCAAAATCAAATAAATCTTAATTTATTAAATCAAGGCATCCAACAATCAAGTTATATCCTCTCAGAACAGGGAAATACAGATATTAATGCTCGAACTGAGTATATAATAATTGAATCTGATCTTGATATATCCCAATTCGAGATTTCAGGACTTTTTGAAGATACCCAGAACTTCGTTCTTTATAGGATTGAAATATATAGGCATGATCCCCATGGAGGGTTGTATAATAGCCTTGATGATTATTATTTATTTTATGATGGGAGTATAAGTGATATTCTTGGTGGGCAGGACTGGGAGACCTCTTTAACGCTCGATGGAGAAGAAGAGTTAGTTTTAGGAGAGGATATGATCCATTTCGAAGCGTATTATCCAAATCTCCCGATTACTTCAAATTCATTTAGAATTGATATATATAACAACACTTATTGGTATCATTGGTTCCATGAGGGAAGAATAATTAATTTAGATATGTTTAATTTATTTTGGATAAACCAACATGTAAATATATCTGTTAATAATCCAATAATCACTATTCAAGAGGATTTAAGTAGACAAATAAGTAGCTCAATACCTATAAAAAACAGTATGTTCAATGACCCCTTATTCTCATCTAACTCAATTAGATATACAATAAAAAATTCGATTATATTTCCAACCTTTGGAAGAGGAGCTGAAAATATTGAGAATATATATCTAACATCTGCACTAAATGCTCTTGATTTTAGATTTGAACTATATAACGATCCTAACGAGGCACAATATCCAAATAGTATTACAAATGTTGAAGGATCAGACATTCTACAATATAATCCAGAGCAATTACAAAACTCCACATATTATGAAGATAGTAGGTTCAGTAATAGTGCTATAGATAATGCTCAAATAGTACTACTTACTCCAATTGAACTGAATTTTGGAGATATAAATGTTGATGATTTTACTACCATGAGTTTAGAGACCTATATAGGTTTAAATCTTACATTATCCAATAGAAAGTATAATTCTCAATGGAGTTACCGATACAGGTTGATGTACTATAATTATACATCTTCTCAATGGCAAGATTTCCAAGGGAAACTTCGAGCAGGGAACAATGGAATTGAGAGGACTGTATGGAACATTGCAGGTATTCATGGGACAAATCCAATCAATTACCTACAACAACCGAATTCAGAGTCATTTATTCCAATTTATGATCAAAATGATATTCAATTTGCAAATCCAATTATTTTTGAAAATATAGATAAAAACATAATTGATAACGGTATTTTAAAGTTAGCTTTACTATCATATCTCCTGCCCGGTAATTTTACTCCCTCTGCCGATGGAATATGTCTTTCTTTTGAAAGAGAAAATCCTATAATTCCAATTGAAATTAGTCAGAACTTGGATATTGAAAATACAATACTTGTAGGTCAGGAAATACAGACTGTATATGCAGATCCTTCTTTAGAATTAATATGTGACGTAGCTCCTGAAATAAGTTATGTAGATTTGAATAATTATAATATAGGGGACATTATATCCGTAAAAGGAATTATAAAAGATTTTGAGGGTATTACCTATTTACATGAAGTGTTTAATTATCGGATTGATGAAAATCATCACTTATATTATTCCTCTCCTTTAAAAGATTATTTTTTACAGATGATTATTAATTATGTTCCTGAATTATCATTGATTTTTAATGAAATCAATGGATATTGGTATCTGCCAAACTCAACCATAATAAATGGAGTCATGTTTAATAACTCCTATTTCGTAACAAATGTAAGAGATGGCGATACATTTTTCGGAACATATGGACATCCAGAAACCGATGTTGGCTATACAATGGGAAACGATCAATATGGAACATACTTAGATTTTAACTCTCAGGTAAAAGCTCCGACTGGAGCAGTACGCTTCCAAAAAGTCAATAATTTACCATTGTCGGGAATTTCACTTGAAGATGATCTCTTATATACTTACGATATATTAGATACAGAAGATGAATTCATTGGAGGAACACTCACACTTGAGCTTAATGCTGGATTCGATGATATTCAAAGCTCTGATCTAAGGCAAATTACAATGATGGATTATTATCTAAATGTTAAGCTATATAGGAGAAATCCTGATGGGTTAGAGACTTTTATTGGTTTTATAAATGTAGATTTAGATCACTCAATTACCCGATATAAATATTATGAGTTCGAATTCCAAATTCAAGACTTTAATTTCACACAAAATGGACGAGAGGAGTTAATTAACTCACTTTATAAAGGATATGGAAATGATTTACTGGTAAGAATAAGTTCTTCTGTTGAGAATTGTCTTGTTAGAGGGTATTTATTTGAGGGATACTTCGTGCAAGAACTACTCTCGGCAACTCTTAAGATTCAATCTCTAGATTCAAAGATGTTGTTTGATAATACTCAAGTATCTACATCCTATATTCTTATAGAGCAGAAAAATATTCCACTTATAAGAATTGCTGAGGGAGTATATATTTTTGATATCGGCTCTCTTGATTATAATTTTGGTTTTAACATCACATCATTGAGAGCTGAAAATGGTATCCTTCAAGAAGATGAGTTTGAATTTGATAAAGATAATAATAAAATAATTTTATTAAAAGAGTATCGAGGGTACTCTGGTCTTTTATATGCTGATGTTATGTTTCATGCATTTGCTTGGAAGGATGGATATGTCTCAATGCTTAATCCAATCTCCATCAAATTTAATGATAATTATCAAGAAAATATAGCCAAGTATCTTACAATTGATATCACCTATGATGAGACAGGTGTTCCAGGATACGATAACATGATAGTTGATAAGGTCTCCAGAAGAATTATTTTAGGGGATGAATGCAAAGAAGCAAGCGATTTGATAATTTACCTTTATAATTTTATAGAAGAAAAATGGGAAGGAATAGAATATATAGTCTATGATCAAGTAAATGCCCCCCTATCCTTTACATATGTCTTAGATAGAGAGTTCATTTGTTTTGAAGACTTCTTTAATCAGACAAAAGAAGGTTTTGAACTGAAGATGATCTTTGCTGTAGAGGAATCCTATGAAACAAAGTTTTGCTCTCAAGTAGGATTTTCTATTGACTCAATTGCTTCTAATATATATACTAATTCAATAGATTCAGAATATAAAGCTCAGCCTAGTATAGAGTTTGATATTGATATCACAAATTATTATAATAATGAACAAATTAATATCAATAAAATTAATCTTAAACCATATTTTCATGGTTATATACATACAGATTTTGATCTAGCTCAATTTTCCTTAATACAAGAAAAATATAGTTTTTACGCATTAAATAAGTATTTAGAATATGAACAAATTAACGATAAAAGCAATAATTTACTTATTTTTGGTCAAGACGATCTTACAAATTTTCTATTGTATGATACAAATAATGAAAAGTATTATATTCGTGTTCGAATTCAATATAAATGGGAGATTCTTCTTGGCATTTTAATTCAATTTGATAAAAAAATCGATATTATTTCCTCACTTGAATTAATTAAATATGATATTGAAGTTGAATATGAAAAGGATGAGACAACAAGAATTAGTTCTCAAGAACAATTTTTAGAATTTGATTTAGTAGCAATAAATGCTCCAAATTATATCGTTCATGACAGCTCAATTTCAATTATTCCTGAGGATAATAATATTGATATTGGGATACTTGGAGGTTATTTACGAAGTACAGAGACTTCTCAGAAAGTCATGATAAGACAGACTCTAATCTATACATTTCAAGATAGTTTGCTTGGTCATTTGGAAGTAGTGCTTGATCACACCTATTCTGATATAGCACTCAGGTTTATAAGACCGACTGGTATGCTAGAGCAACAATCTAATTATTATATTAAGAATAATGAATATTTGTCTTTTGTATCTGAAGAAAACCTTGAAAAAATTGAGCTATTTTATTTAAACCAATTTTCTGAGTATGAATACATAGGTAATTTCTCCCAAAATCTTGATAGATTAGATAAATATGAATATATTTGGGAACATATTCAATCTACAACAGAAGTAATGACAGGAGATATCATAACAATAAAGATTCGCTTAACTGATACTTATGGCAAGGTAAATGAATATATTTATTCTTTTGAAGCAGATTTTGATGCCCCATCTCCAACAATATCGATTGGTTATGAGTCCATGTCTTTTGAGAATAATTATGCAAATCCCCTCACTAACATCTCATTTACACATGGGGAGAATTTTGTTATTTCAAACTGGAGATTTGATGAGGAATCGGGAAGTACAGTAACAGACTCATTTGGCGGTAATGATGGTATTATGATGAATATGGAAGCAAGGGATCGAATAGTTGGAGTCGTTGGAGAGGGGTCTTTAGCGTTTGATGGGATAGATGATTATATTCTAATTCCAACCAATCAATTATTACAGTTTGATCATCAGGATAATTTCACAATAGCTCTCTGGGTAAGAACATTAGCAACCTCAGGTACCATAATTCGAACAGAAGATGTAGAAAAAGGAGGATATGGATTATATTTAAATGATGGAAGAACCTGCTTTTTTGTGCGAGACAATAATAATGCTAAAGCAAGTTTAGTTAGCACGAGAGTTATAAATGATGGCAATTGGCACCATTTAATAGCAGTTAGAAGTATGAATACTATTAGTCTATATATTGATGGTAATTATGATTGTTCCTCAATTGATAGTACTACCAATTCATTAAATTCCGATAATGATATTTTCATTGGAGTTTATGAATCAAATGAAATATTCTATGATCATCTCACAGGAGATTTAGATGATATCTACATATTTTCATATTCAATACCAGAAGAAGAAGTTGAAATGTTCTTCTATTCATCAGAAACAGGTGAAATTGAAACTCTTTGGCTTGATTTCGAAGATTCAAGTAGCAATGGAGTTGTAGGGAATAGTATGAATTTTGAACATCCTTCTGAATCTTCTCCTTCTCAGCAGGATATCTCAATTAATAGTGGGAGAATAAATAAACAGGGAGATCTAAATAATGAAAACAATGAAATGATAATTGAATCTACTAGTATTGAGGATTTAGGTAGTGAATTGCTAGATCATGAGACCTATAATTCCCTAGATCCCTCATATATGAGCCATTCATATCTTCCAAATGATATTTCAAGTGAATTTTTTGTGGATAATGGTGTTTATATGTTTAACTCGTTTCCAACATCCACAACTCAAATAAGTTATACTGGTTGGATTGTTGAGAGCAATAGCTACTATACAGAAACTAATTATAATGATGGCGGTATATTTTCTTCATATTTAAATCAAGAGACCAACACTTATGTACCTTCATTTTCAGATATTGATATTCAAGAAGGTGAAATCACTGAATTAGGTGATTTTTATAATGAAGATAATCAGCCAATGTTTAACTCTACATCTAGCTCATTTAATTATGATTTCTCAGAACCCAATAATATATATTATGAACCCCTATTTAATGAAGATTTTACACAATTCGATCCTTCATATATGGAACACTCATCCATACCAGATAGTTATAGCTCGACCTTAGATATGAATCCATTGGAGATGCAAAATGATTATCCTCATGAATTATATACAGAAGAATGGGATGATTGGGAACTGTCCAATATTCCCCAATATACAGACTCATATTTCTGTGAGGAATTTGGTCATTGGGGTTTAGATGAGGGAACAGGCAATATAGCAGAAGATTCAATATCTAACTATGATGGAATAATAGCGGGGGCATCTTATACTTCAGGTAAAGTTGGAGATTATGCCTTAGACTTCGATGGAACTAGAGATTATGTAAATTTTGGTGATATTGATGCTTTAGATGCTCCATCAAGATTTAGCATCGCTCTTTGGTTTAATCGGAAATCTGATGATTATAGGTACACTAATCACGGTGTACATAATATTTTATTTGCACAATCATCTATCGCAAGTAATGATAATATTGAACTTGGAACACATCGTGAGTTCATCGAGTTATATTTAGATAGTGAGGAAGGATATAATGGTTTGAAATCCTATAATGCTCAAATTCAGAACAATATCTGGTACCATTTGATCCTCACCTATGATGATAATGATCCTAATGAGGTAAAGCTGTATTTAAATGGGAATCTTATACAACAATGGTCTCAATGGGAGGGAAAATTACATTCAAGCGAAGAATCTCCAGTAACCATAGGCGTTGCCAGACCTGAAATGACATTTCCTAAAGCTGATTTTCATGGAATGATTGATGATCTAAGAATCTTTAACTATGCATTATCACAGATACAAATAGATCTACTTTATAATGACGGAGAAGGCCAGATAGACGACCTTAAGACGATAATTCCAATTCGGGATCTTAGTTCAGAATTAAATTTAATACCTTCTTCTCAAGTTGACAATATCCAATCCTTCTCCTATGAGAATGCAGAAGGGTATTACTCAGGAGGAGATTATTATATTGCTAGAAATCATTATAATAATTCATCAAACCCAGGACCATATAACGAGGATGGTGATTATTATGGAATTTATGAAATAACTCATCCATCATCGGCCGAATTAAATTATAAAAGATTCCCTCTAGAATGGTATGAATATGGTGGTGCCAAAGCAGATTTTCAAATTACTGCTGGATTATCCACACTTAGGTGGAATTGGCGATTTAAATTTGATACGGGAATTGATATGGCTAATCCCACATTGCAGATCCATGATCTCCATATTCCGATTAGGATCAGATTTCAAGATTCTCACTGGGGAGGTGAGAGTTTAAAACTTTATGTGCAAAATAATAATTTTGGATGGGATTTCTGTAGAGATTTAGATTTTAATGAGAATTATGATAATGTTAATTTAGAAGATTATTTGGATGATACTAATTTATTGAATTATATTAATGAGGATGGTGAAATCTGGATTAAATTAGACGCTATATGTGATGGTGTGTGGCTTTTATCTACATCATCTAGGACATGGATTGATCAATTAAGATGTGATGTGGAGTGGTCAGTTGAGCCCAGTATTGAATGTGATTTTGACTATGGTATCTTGGATAATCAGAGAGATTATTATCTCTATTTCAGAGGTAAGACGGATCAAGGTACCGCAACATTTAATATAGATGATAATCCTGCATTCACAATTAGAGAGGAATGGACAGATATAGATAGTTATTTCATCGAAGATCCAGCTAAACTCTCAATCATAATGAACTCTCTTGAGACAGATAACATAATTATAGATTACATATATTTGAGAGAAGCTGTACCTGGACCTTATCCCGTTGCATTACTAAGTAAATCTACTGATTTCGGAGGATTTCTAAATAGATATGACGATTATAATGAATTCCAAAATAAATACGATGTAAAAATACTATTTATGTATAGATTCACACAAAATTTAGATCTACCACAGGATATTGATTGCACAGCCGCTGAATTACACTTTGAGGGAGGAAAGCTTGCTGACCTCATTAATGATGGAGCGTGGCATATATTTCTTGATACCTATGAACTTGCGGATTATGATGGTCAAAATGATCTACTTGAAATCTCCTTTCTAATTTCTAATGGACTTCTGCAAGTGGCTTATTTATTTTATAACGTGGAATTTAAATGCTTGGATTTATCTGGAAATGTTTACTTGCAGCAATCACTTGAAGTAGATTATCCTTATGAAGATACACTATCTCAATATGAAAAAGAGAACGGTAATTTCTTTGTTAATGCGACTTATCAATTCAGTACAATAGATGACGGTCTTTATTATCAAAACAAATATGGAAGGTCGAACAAGTTTGAGATTCTATATCATATAAAATCGACGGGAGAATGGTATACCTTCCATTATGATATAAATGAAAATAATACAGAGGAATACTGCTTCAATGTAAGGCAATTTATGGATGATAATAATTTAGGTGTATTAGAAGATATTAAGATTGAGTATGTTATCCTTGGAAAAAGTCAGCTTGTTGTGAACCAACTATCCCTATATGATAGACGCTCATTTATCCCCCCAGAATTAAGCTTTACCGTTAACGCACACCTGGATACAGAGATAGAGGATACTTTAGAAGAGGTTAGATTAAATTATAAATATCAATTATCGCAATTTACCGTAAATCCATACGATCAGTTTTCACTTGAAATCTTTGATTATATGCATACAGAATGGGATATAATAAGCACAAATCCAGCAACATATTTCATCGAGGAAATCTTTACCTGTTCCCTAACAGATCATATAAGCGTAAATAATAACCTTAAGTTTAGAATCTCCTCTACGGCAGGAAATTTTGAGGAGCAATTTGCATTAATCCTTGATCAGTTTTATCTTGAATATGACTTAAGGAAATCATCAGGAGATATCAATGCTATGCTCACAAATATGGTTAACTTGCCTTTCTTAGATCAATACAATGATCATTCCCAATTTCAAGAAATCTTTAATGTTACCGTAGGATTTAATTATAGTTTTACAACTGAAGATGTTCAATATGGAAGTACAGCAGAAGTTATTATTGATAATACCCCCCATCTGTTAATTACCGATGGAATATCTCATACCTTCAGCTATAATTTCCTATTTGATTCTGGTTTCAGAGCTCCAGAGGTTAATATTACATTTAAAATATCTAATGGTGTGTTAGCATTTTCACAAATAAAGACAGATATGTATTTTGAATGCATAAACGCTTCAGGTCATAGAATACTCCAACAGGAGTTTAGTACCAGCTATTTTAGGATTATAGATCCCCTCTCATCATTTGAGAAAAGTCAAATTAGGTTTCAATACAATGTTAGCTATGAATTTTTACCGTTAGAAGCAGATTATTATACCTATCATAATACTTATGGTTACACAGAACCATTAACGATAAAATATTTTATAAAGGCAGATAATAACTGGTACACATATAGTCATCTTGCCGATTCATATGAAAATAAGACATTATCATTTAATATAAAACTCTTTATGACCGAAAGAGAGCTATTAGAACTTCAAGACTTTAAAGTCTCATTTATTCTTTCTGGAAATAATAATTTATTAAAAATTAGAGAAGCCATTTTCTATAATAAGCTATTAACTCCCGCTTCTATTAACATGACAATAGAATGTCCTCTTTTAGGAGATATCAACACTCAAAAAATTGAATTATTATACTCATATAGAGTGAATTTAAGTGAATATACTGATTTCTTTACACAATTAAAGATATGGAATTATAATACTAATAGCTGGGAGAATCTCAATACTCAAATATCAGATTCCTATATCTCTAAGTCATTTTCCTTAAAATCCTCCTATATTAGTCCAGAAGATAACATAAAAATATTACTCATCGCAAAAAACTATTTTGAGTCGTTTAAAATAGATATTGACATCATAAAGACCGTTGCTTTTAATTATATTCAGACAAACCCTATAATAAACAGTAATCAGAGTCCCTTTACTTTTGCTGCTTGGGTAAAAATTGACTCTATTACTGGGCAATCCGCAATATATGGTGAATACAATGAAGACGGAGACGCAAGGAATTATATTTCTGCACGACCAAATGGAATTGTTTCATTTGAGTATTATTCCGATAATGTTGTCTCTGTAAAATCTGATCCCTTATTATTGGAGGAAGGAAATTGGATACATCTAACGATTGCAAAAAGTGGGGATAGGATAGTCTTTTATAAAAATGGTGAACAGTATGGCTCTCCTGCTTATCTATCAGCGGGATATAGAGGGGCTCTTCCAACTAAAATTGGTATAGGAGCTCGTTATTGTGGCTCCAACTATGAGAATTCTTGGTATTCTTCTGTACTTAATGCAAGTGTTGATGATATACGGTGTTATAAAGAGGTTCTAACAACAAAAGAGATTAAATGGTTATATAATGATGGTAATGGTAGATTTCAATCATTACACACGCTTTCAAAGCAAAAATATAGTCTCAATCCAATCGAACAGTATAAAATTATTGATCTTATTACAGGAGAAGAGACAGAGTGGATAAACTTCCATTCTGTCGCTGTAAAAAGATTAAGCGATTTTGGAGAATTACCTTCAAATTTTTCCCTCCTTTATAGAGTAATTGATACAGCGGGAAATATTATGGAGACAATGGTATATAATTCAAATTGCACTTATATTCTCTATTCAACGCAATCTGAACATAATTTAACTTGGAATAATAATATTATCGACTTGAATGACCTTGGGAATGAAAGAAAGATCTCATTTCTAAACGAAGGTCAGTTTGGCAATGTACCACTACTTGATGTATTTATTAATAATTTTAGATATGGTTCTGCCATCTTAAATGGATCTGATTATGTTATATCTTTTGGTGAAATAAATAATGATGAAACCCTTGTTGGATATTCAGAGTCTTTAATAAGTAATAATATTTACAGTAATATCAACCCACTTAATAAAATTTCATGGGAGGTTAGAGATAATGAAGAGGACTTTTTTGGTGTTGTTAAACATGTTTTAGTTGACGGAGATATTATAATTTCGAATTCTTTTACCTATAATAAAACTCAAGTCCTAAACCTTGATCATATATATGATCGAGGGTTCGCATTGAAGAGTTTTGTAAGAATGCACCAAGCTTATTGGTATAACACTTCTGGAGATGGAGAAAATGTATTCCAACCTCTTATATATGCTATAGATTATATTGTTGAGGAAAATGGAATCATTACATTTCCAGAATATTCAATAGTTCATAAATTATATTCTGAAAATTTTGAAGATGTAAAGGATGGTAAGATTTATTTCGATTATGGGGCTTCTGAGTTTTCGAACCAGCTTTCACTTTCAAACGCAGAGGGATTCTTCTTAAATTTCACAATGCCCTCAATTCATTATCATCATACAACAATAGATAAACTTATAGTTCAATTTAATTATTTCACAGGAGACGCTTTTGCAAAGACATATTATGATATCGATCTTCGTACATTCTTCCTTGAAAATAAAGAAAAATATGAGCAAGAAATTCATGGATTTGGTCAAGTTATGACAATTCCGCTCTATATAAGCCTAGCTGAACTTGATGCTTCTAATCCTTCTGAAATGTTTAATTTAAGGATGCTTGAATCCATCACCTTGAAGATTTCAGATTCTAATAGTTGGCCTGCCTCATTTATTCAAGATATTGGAGATTATGATATCTTAGATTTACCTTATCAGAGGGTAGGAATTTCCGACCTTTGTCTCTATAATTTTATATCGGATACTACACAGCAAGATGAGGATGATCTTGTACAAGCAGATATAACATTTAAAGCTCCAGACTATTATGGAATTGAAATAAGTGATCAAGTTAAGATTAAACGATTAGAGATTTTGCTTACCGATTTTAAGATCTATTATGAAAGAACTAATATTGAAGTAAATTATAATGTTGAGTATTCTGATTTCTTAGATGTTTACTTTAGGTACGATCATTCCTTAGGAAAAGCTCCATTAAACTCTCTTATGCATATCCCTCTATCATTAGTAAACAAATCCACAGGTGAGATTCATAGTTTTGGAACAGCTCACTTTATTGAAAAACACGATGAGGAAGCGCCAGAAGGATTTTATAGTGATTATTACTTTACTCGATTTGAAGTTCCAAAGGTTCTTGGTTTTAATGAATATATTCTGACAGGAATAGAAGGTACCTCGTTATTTAATACAACAATACAAATGCAACCATTCTTGCTAAATATTACACAAGAGAGTTTATCAGAAGATGAGCCAATTTATCTTTCCCAAGATAATTATGAGCTTGAATTCGACAGTTTGAGTGAAACTCTTCTTTTAGAGGGAATGATACTTGATAATGATAAATATCTGGTGGAAGATCGTGTCTATTCATATGAATATCAGGAAGCTCTTGACGGAAAGACAGTACATTTCCTAGATATAAAAGCTCCCTTTGACGATAACGATTTTATCTCCACATCTGAATTTGCTGTTTATTATTTAGACAATGACCTTAAAATAATTCCATTATACTCATCTATTGGAGGAAAACAAATTTTTGATGACGTGCATCTATCAGAAATTCCAGCAATTTCCTATATTGATAATCAATACCGTCTCAATATGTATTGGAATTCAAAAACTTCTGAGTTCATTGATTATGATACTCATATACTTGTGAGCTATACAATGCAAAAAGGAAGGCCTCTTTCTCCAATGTCATATGGTCCCCTTGATCAGTTTGGAAATGATAAGCGCGAATACCTCACTGAAGTTGAATTTGCAAGATATGACGCAATTTCCCGTGAATTCAGAACTGAAGAAGAATTTATTGAATCATTTTATATACAGAAAGAGTTGTTATATTCAGATATTTCCGGTGCTTCTACTCCTTGGTTAAATGGTGTTCCCTATACAGATGATTCTCAGATTATACAGACGGGAGTTGTAATGCTAGATGCTGTTTATGTTAATAAAAGTAATGATATTATGTTTGTAGAGCTTGGAGAAAGTGAATATCAATATGAAATAAATTCCCAAGGACAATTAAAAGTATATAATCTTCCTTACGAAGATGGAGATATTTTTAAAGTTGTGTACTATGGATATAAACCTGTAAAAACAGTACATCCATTAACAACTTGTCTCTCTACAATCGAATATATAAGAGCCTATAATGATACTGGAAAGTATTATGAACTTAATGAAAGTGATTATTACATATCCAATGATGGTTATTTAATATATTTTAAGGACATTCATAATTCGATCTTAGCTGAAGGAGGGTTTACTATCTATGATAAATTTGAGATAAAATATCATGCCCCTCTTACAGAACAAATAGATTTAGGCTCAAATCTTCTTCTTACTATGCAAGATGAAAAAGGAAATTATATTGCTATAGATTCTATCCCAATAGAGGCTACAGGAGAGTTTAGATATGAAGAGAAGCTAAGTGTTAATGGAAGATTATCACTTCCAATTGGAGGCGGAAAAACCCTAGTGAACATGAAATTACTATATCTTCCCCTAAGTCTCTATAACCTTACATCCAATAGTACTGAAATGATTAATTATAATAGGGAATACGGTAAAATTCATTCATATAAAGAGGGAAATTGGGAGAGATCATTTAAAATTACGACAATTCCTAAAAAAATCAAGTTAGAACTGCTTGATGACTTTACTGACCAGACAACAATAATTAATTCTAATTTCATTAACGAAAGAGACTATTTATTTACTACAAATCCAGCAGAGACATTAGAAGAGGGAGAAGAATATTCATCAATAAGAATATATACAACTGTAAAGGATGAGCATGTATTCACATTTAAATTATCAGAGATGAATGATGCTCAACAAATCGGCATCAATAATTCAATTGTATGGCTATGCATTGGATTTGTTCCTAAGAGTGAGACAGGATTCATTAATAATATGATAGTGGACGAGGAGGGTAACCCAACATATTATGAAAGTCTTGGGACAGATCCAATTACATATACAGGTCCTGGAGTCGGTTCTAAAAAAATGTTTTCAAGACCAGATTTATATGATACTGCTACAATTTATGACAATGAAAAATATGGTCCTTATTATTGGAATTGGGGTATTACTGATGCAAAAGGGGAAGTCTCCTTTAATTTAAATTTTGATCAAGATTATATCGCAGATTTTCTTGATATCTTTGGCTCCTTAGAATCAGTTCAATCCATAGAAAACATATCATTATACATAAGAGCATTTACCACTCCTTTCGGATATTCAGATTACTCATGGCAAGATTTTGCAATAATTAATCCAGATCAATATCTTTGCTCTGAAAATAATACTATTTTTGATGGAATAAATTATCCCCTTAACTATGATTTTGCAGACATGAAACTAAGGGATTCTACATATGCAGAAGGAATTATAAATCTCTATCATAAAGACATTGCATTGGGAGCAGGTGATTTCTACTCATATAAGTTACCTGATTTAAGGCCTGACGACCCATATCAGCAAGAACGAGAAATCTATGAGGATTTAGTACTCCATCTTAGAGTGACAGAAGCAAACCCGATTCCAAATGCTGAAGGAAAATCCACACAATTTTTAAGAAAAGTCTACAGCCAGACAGAATTAGAGCCAACATCAACTAATATCTTGACAGGCAATCATACTTATTATGCAATAGTTAACTTCCATGATCCAGCAGGCAACCTTCAAGGATCTTACTATAAAGAAATTGAAGAGACCTATGATGGTGGAAGAATAATAATTAATAATGAAACTATGATCTCCTTACTTGAGAGATTAGGACCTGGTATATCACTGATTACCATACAGGTGGAAGAGACTGAAAATTACAAAGCTTCTCCTGTCGTTCGAATGCCTCTAGAAGTCTTACCGCCCAATTACCTTAAATTCGGAGAGAAAAACACGAAAATTGATTTGATCAACAGTTATATTAACGCATGGGGGGATGCCTATAGCGGTTCTAATGAGATGATTTTCGAAAGCAATTACCCCCATATTATAGGTACCATATTTGTTGCTCCTTACTTCTCATCTGGACAGGAACTTTCCATTCAGGATTATATAGAATTAAGCGCCTCATGTGAGATTATAAATGATGATGGGAGTTCCGAACCTTTCATGTTGCGGAATAACATTCATCTAAGACCATTAAATCGGGAAGGTTTCCTTGATTTTGATATAGGATTGGGTCCTGAAGATGCCTTCCTCATGGGAGTTAATAATATTGTAAATATTACGTTTAATATAGAAAAGACTACGTTAGATACAATTTATAATGAAAATAGAAATATAGATATATTTTTATTAGACCTAAGAGTAGAAAAGAATCCTAGCTCCTCTAATCCAAATACAACATGGTCTTTCTTTAAAGATCAGTTTGAATCAACAGAATTTCCTTTAGAGATCGATCCTAATGTGATCTCAAGTCAGTCAGGTCTTCTCACATTAGGAGGAATATCTGATGATGTAGAATATGGAATTGAGGTCAAGCATACCTATGATCCTGAAGTAGAATCCTATTCTATTGATTCCAATAGCAATCTTCTTGAGTTGCTTGGTTTGGTAGAAATAATCCCAATATCCATTCAAGGATTACAAAATAAGGAGGAATATGAATTTGTAAAAGAAGTTGATTGGACTGCTAACGAAGGAAATGCGCTTTTAGAACAATCAATGATTACATTTAATAACGATTATATGGTACCAGATAATCAAAGTGATTTTAAAGTTATATATACATTTGAATTTAATTTTGAGACCAATAATTGGAATAATTATTTTGGGAAAATATCGCTTGGACCACAATCTAACAGTATTAATTCAACAGAAATCTCATTTAAATTTATAGATAATTTCCTTCCTAGTAGTGAAGATGCCAGATCACCCATGTACATGCAATACAAACAGGAATGTGCTTCTGGAACTGGGAGTATGGAATACTCCCTTGACTATACTCTTCAGACACTAAATATTGATGATGTCATTATTTACAACAAAGATGAGTTAGAAACTCTTTCAGGCGGAGATGTTTCAATAGACATAGATACAAATGGACATCCAATAGTTAACTTTACAAATGCCCCAGCTCAGGACTTTACGATTATTTACGGACTTAAGACTTCCTATGAGTTAGGATATGGATTCCAGAAGCAAGATAGGAGATATAGCAACTCAATTCGTCTAATTTACAATGATGAGGATATTATGAATAGCATTATTAACCCTCTTAGCGAACCATTTCCTTCAGTTGAACTTGATGATTCTGTTATCTATATTGGCCTTGATGAAAATGAGACGGTCCTACAGTTATACGATCTTCCCTTGTTGGCTTCTCCAGAGGTAAATGTCTCATTTGTCTTTGATCAAATTATAGTCGATCAACTAAAGGCACTTCAAGGAGATAATTCTTTAATAATAGATTTTTATTTTGATAATTTCCAGACAAATGGATATTATCATGATAGTCTCAATATTTCGCTGAATTATGATGAAATAAGTTCTCAATTAGATAATGGTATTTATCGAGTTACAAAATCAATTAATTTGGATGCACTCTATAATGCCTTTGGTATTGGAAATACCAACGTATTCATTGTATTGTCGCAAGAAGGAGAAAGTGTTGAGTATTTATCATATATATTGCTTGATACTTGGGAATATATATGCGATACACATTTGGTGGAAATGTATGATTTTATGCCAAAGGATCGGCTCGGTAATATGGACGTGCAATCTGTTGTATCTACAAATCACTATTATCAAATTCTATCTGAGCCCCTTCGTAATAGCGAATTGTATCCATATCTTCCAGCCTCACCATTTAATTTACGGGAGAATTCTCAAATAACCATAGCCGTGGAAGACATGGATTATGCTGATCTTGTATCTCTAAATAATTATGAATTTAATTACATAGGAACACAAGAGACTCTAACTATCTCTGATGACGACTTTAATATGATTACAAACTTAGGACTTTTGTTTAACTCTTACAATTTAGAAGAGACACGCTATGAAGAAGGATACTTATCACTCTATTCAGGAGCTCAGACAGAAGTCTCAGGTCAGACCTCTCATGAAAAAGATTGCAGAATAAGATATGCTGATGATTTATATAAAGCCGATTATACCTCTTCTCTTACAAATAACAATGGATATATGAAAGCAACCTCATGGAACGACACTATCATTCTTACAGACCAGTTCCTATCTACAAGGGAGGTTGATGTAAGAGGGACAGTGTTATACCATCAATTATTTGATTTGGCAAGGAATGTGGTATCGCAATCAGAGGTATTGGACCTCTTTGGACCTCATATTCATACTAATACTACATTTGGCTTACGATTACTTGATGATGTAGCAATCTCCTCAATCCGCCAGATTGGAGAGCCTTATCAATATGATCTCTCTATTCAAGGCTACCCAACAGGTGAGTATACCGATGGTACATATTGCAATGTAAATACCAATCTTGAGAGTAATTCATTTATTCCATCTGAGAATATTATACCCGAAGGTAATTACTCAGTTCAATATCTAAATAATGGTTCTAAATATCTTTTATTTACAATTTCCCTAGAAGAGGTGAATAATTCTGCTATAGATAATTTAATTATGTTGGATTTCTGGGCATATGCGTTATTTAACGAAGGAATTGATTATTATTTAAGAGAAAGTCCAGAAGATCCACTTATTACCCGACTTGTTTGGGATTATTCATATAAAAGCATAAATGAATTTACACTCCATCCAGACCTTAATTTTGGTGAGTCTTTTGAGGTCTCCTATTATTCACTGGATTGGGGAACTGTATCTCAAGATTATATTTTCAGCACCCAAGATAGTTTTACTTTTCAACCAACTTTAAGAAGTAAGATTTATGTAGATTATGAGGATTCAAATTCAAATGAGCTTGAAGGATTTTCAATATTAAATGTTGTTCCATCAGACCAGTTTAGTATCGATATTTTTACACATGTAGGTTGTCAAATCTGGGATGGAGAAAATACAGGCACAATTCAGAGGTATACCATTGGCACTGCTAATAAATATATAATAGAAGATAATACAACTACTTGGAGATATTATCTCAATTATACAGCATTTAAGCACGATATCCCTGATGGATTTGAGCTTCTTGAAGATTCTACATCAATTATTCATATTAAATATGAATCAAGGCAGACAAAATATAGACTCTCCCAGACACCATTTGTTTACAATAGGTTAGATTCTCAATTTAGCGATTACTATATCACAATTACGATAGGTGTTAATGGTCCTTATACTTCAAATATTGATGCTGAATTTGATAAATATGTAGTTGGCATAGTAGATAATAACATCATCCTTAATGAGACAAATATTACTCCTGGCTCTCAGATCACTATCCAATATTATTACAAACAAGCTCCAACTCTCCTTGATAGAAAGCATTTCTTAACAGTTATTTATCCTTGGTCTCATTCCTTCGAACAACTGCTCGATGATGCTGCTACAGATGTTTCAGACAATCCATTGATTAACTATAGAGAGAGATACAGAAAACTATCAGGAGGCTCAATCATTACACCGTTTGAATACGGATTATCACTTGACAGTACTTATATGTTATATTTAAGTTATCGTCTAAATGAGAGGAATTATTATGATGAAAAGCACGAATTTAATTATAATAACCCTCAATATACATATGATTATATTCCAATAGGATTAAATGAATCTATAGATGTATATGAGGAGGTAGATGGAACTCCCTCTGTTAGAATCCATTACTATAACGAGAAAGGACTTTTACAAATTCTTGATGAAAGCCATTATACAATAGATACAACCTCTCATACAATAACATTGCTAGACGATGGCAATGATATTGTTGCAATTAATAACATATACGAGTTCTGGATTTCATTCATTCCATCCCTTAACGATCAAGCATTTAATTCATATAAATTTTCTTACTCACCATTGGATAATGAGAGACCACTTGATCTCAATTATTGGACTGTTATGGATGGTGAGCCTCTTGATACGATACCTAATCTTGGAGCACATTGGTTTGCCGACTATGGTGAGAGCTCTTACAATAATGTAAGCTGTTATGCGACTCAGATAGGAGCTCATCTAGAGAGGGGTGAGACTCTTGTATTTGATTTAGCAGGTGAATTATCATGGTTCAGCCCTGATCTTCTTGAGAGCATTCATCGAGGAGAATACTCCTCCCTTGTTTTCAATGCTCTAATTGAGAATTATAATGCATTAGACTCAATTATTATTATATTAAATGATACTACAGGTATTATTGAGGGATATACACAGGAAATCTCAATTGAAGATCTTGTGATGTGGGATTCCAATATTGAGGTTAATTTACCTATTAGTGTAAATACCCTTCAGAAAATATCTATTATTCCCCAATTTACAGACCAAGGACCGTATCATCCTTCTAATACAAAAGTATCGACTATAGACTATGCAGTATGGTCCACAGAGGATCTTTTAGAGCGTGAAGGAGTCTCATATATGGAATTTGAGCTCTCAGCTCCCTTAAATGAGGGGCAGGTGGAATCTGTCTATTTATGGGATATTGAGCTGAACTATATTGCCCTACCAGAGGACATCAACTATGTATATAGGGTTGAAAAAGATGTCTTAGGGCAAGATGTATATATTCTAGAAATTCCGAGCATATTTATTGATCCTTTCAATTCAACCAATCATTTGGAATTTGCCGATGGGGATGTATTTATCATACGATATGAGACTCCCTTGGAGCACTCTGTCTCTATCGGAATAGAGAAGACCTATTTCAACAAGAAACATGCACTTTATGACGATCTTAACTATGAAGCTGAGATAATGCTTGTGAACGCATCAAGCAGCACTGCTTATGAGCAGTTTACCGACGATTATTATTATCACATTGAACTTCCAATAACGCCATTTGATACAGAGATCACCAACTCATTTAAAGAAGTCAGATTTGAATTAAATCTTACCGAATTTGAGGCACATGCTATTGACAGCATGGTTGAATTTTCTCATTTACTAATTTCGGCACCTCATCTTTCATATGAAATAACAATTGATCAAATAGAAATTGTCGAAATCATTGAAGGTACTTCTGGAAGTAGTTCTTTTGATACAAGAATCTGGAGATTTACAGAGACAGAGGAATTCACAGCAGGTGATAATCCAACTGATGATTCCTATACTCTTGCGTTTGAAAATGAACCATTATTATTTGGTGATAGCGATACTCAAGATATATGGTTAAATTATATTCATATTATTGATGATAATTATATTTATTATTCAGCGGGAGCGTTGGGAGTAAATGACCAGCTAATTTATCACGATGCTAATAGATCGCTTACTTGGAATGATGAATTTGATAGATATCAAGATTTTCTAGGATCTGAAATTGCATTACCCCACATGGTTGATCCTAACAGTACGTTTTACGTTAATTACTGTACAAACACTTCATGGAAAGTTCCAATTGCTCTTAATTACGAAAATATAGATGCTAACTCCCTTGAAATATATTATAGTCAGAGTGGATTTCCATTAACTCCAAGATATGAAATGTTTTTAGGAGAAGTAATTGATAATAGTGATTCTTATGATTATAATATAGAACAATTCTATCAAGAATCGTTTACTGTATATGATAGGTCTTCCGATACTTACATTCATAAATTTAATGTTGAGCAGCCATTTGCTACTAATTTCACAAATTTTGAACTTTATAATGTAGTTGGCGTCTTTCCAAACCTTACTAGGTCAGAAATTAGAAACGACTATAGCAATTATTATTTTACATTAGATAAGATTGATAATACATTCACGATTATAACTTTAGGAGGTACGCCTCTTTTTGATTATGATTATATTACTATAAGTTTTAATTATACAACAGGACCTGTATCAAGTTTTACGCTATTAACATTATCAGAACAATTTAGAAGTGATTACCTTTCCAATATAGAAGATTCTTTCTATGAGTACTTATCCATCTCTTTTGAATATGCATATAATGATGGATATATCCTTTTTTCTCAAGATCATGATGCAATTGTTTCTGATTATACCTCATTTACAGCTCTTAATTATTCACGGGCAGAGTCAGATCTTACAGCAGAGTTATTTGATACATCAAACTTATTTGAAGATTTTCAAATCTATTACGATCCATATAATATAATTTTGGAATGCGATTTAGATATGGATCAAAATCCAGATTATAAACAAATTATCGATATTGATAGAGATGGCGTATTTGATATCACAAAATACGGATTTCTCAATGCTACAGAAAATAGTATTATTTGGCATACCATTATTCAAGACTCAACACTTACATCTTCTTTCTTCAATATTTCGCAAGGAAAGGTAATGAGAACGCAATGGTTCGATATCGACGATAGCTTATTTGCTGACTATGAATTTAATTTAGCCACAATCTTAGGGCTTGGATTCGGAATATTTAACACTCTTGCCTTGCTCGAGACAGTAGCCAGAATCTTTCTCCCTGATGTGGATTATTATGCTCAAAAGTTTATGCAGGATTCTACTCAGATTTTCGGAGAAATTACCTCAAAATATTATATGATTTCTGTTGATGAGGACCGCGATTCATATGCAGATAAGAAAATAACCTATGAAAGCGAGACTACAATATCTCACGTAAAGAATTATAAGGAAGAGAGAGCAATAATTGCTGGTAAGCCAAGGAATGTGAAAAACTACATCGTAGATTATACGGTTGCCTCTTGGGATCGATTGTGCGGAGGAGGTGGAGAAGATGCAATATTTAATGAAATCTTAACTGAAGAAAAATTAGATAACTATGATTTTGATTACCCAGATGGATTTACCTATCTTTATCCTGGATTAGAATCTACTTTACAGGCAACCTATAGAAAATATACTCAATTGGGAGTAGAATCTCTTAAGGAAGATGTGAAGTCAGAGGTTATTACAGTTCAGGAATTTGAGAAAGGAGAAGTAATCTCAATTAGAAGTTATCGCGATCTCTTTGATGATGGACAAATTGGAATGTCTTTTAATTTAGCGAGAGAAGGAAAGCGTATAATAAGGGATCTTGAATTAGGTGTCGAATCCGAAGTCTCTCTTAACGTAGCAAATGCTATTTATACCCCTATAACTATAAATGGTTATACACAAGAGACTTGGCAAGATTATGGAAAAGATGCAATCCCAATAAAATACGATTCAATTCAAATTTTAAATGAGGATGGAAGTGATGAGATCGTCAATTTCTATGAGACAGAAATTACCCTTGTCCTTCCCAATAGATTTAGCACCTATTACGACTACAATAAAGGTTCGAATGCTGTGGGAGATGTTGAACTTGCTATTACGGGAGTGTTTATAACCCCTCCGGATGGACGGGTATATTACACCTCTGACAAGGACTCATTTAAAAATAGTTGGGGCGCCAAGACATCCGGTAGCTACTTTTATGTAGACTCCAACAGTGATGGCTTATATGATGTTGTCTATATTGTTGAAAATGATAGTAACTGTGATGGCAAGTATAACGTAATTTCAGTTGGATATATTTACGGGACTCCCACGCAATATAGCTTCTGTCCGTATATTAGGAAACAGGTAGAAAGCCCATATGAGACTCTTAGAGATGATTATACCGACATTCTTTCAAAGGAAGGTCATAAAATATATGGCTCGAACTGGAGATATAAATATGAAAGATTAGATAATGAGAGATTACTTTTTCCAGTAAATATAGACGATGGACTGGTTGCAAAAGACCATATCTTTGAAGTGAGAAAATTGGTTAATAGGAGCAGTCAAATCTCGAAATATCCTCAATTATTCTATGAAGCCAGGAAGCGAGAATATAGTAGAATCTGGAAAGAATATGATGCTCAATTTTTAGGAGATGTAGGAGAGCAGGTACTGTCGACGTTAATCGCTTCTGCTGCAAGCTCATTAATTACTATTTTATCATATGGCACAGCAACAAGTTTAGCTCATGCTGCCTATTTTGCTGTGTATTCCCTGCTTACTAAATATTTTATGGATTTGAAAATGCATGAAATGACCTCAGTTCAGACCGCAGACACTTTCTATCCTGAGAATGTAAATAGAAGAAGTCCCAAATCTCTTAATGAGAAAGACTACTGGGACGATTTCTGGGGTGAGAGCCTTCCAGCAGCGCTGACAGGGCATACAGGGGCTTATTATACAAGAGTGGTGGGGGGCAATCCTGGAAATGATTATACTGCCCATGTTATAGCGTCCCCTCCAAATGGAGATAGGGCTGTAAGTGTATATTCTAATCTTGCCAGTTTTCTACTAACAGGAGGGCTTATAGATTTTACTCCCCCAGACGAGCAATTACCTTTTGATCATAAGAATTTAGATTTCTTTTTAGTCTCAAGTGAGCTCTATACATATAATGACATCCCATTCTATAGGTACCACCAAAGTGGAGGTTCTACAGATTTATATACACAATATCAGGAAAATACGCTTGGATATGTGAGCTATGCCATCTCTAGGGAGACGAATGGAACACTTAGTTCGGTGATCCCAACCTGTATCGATGGTGCTCCAACCTATATTTTCTCAGATATAGAAGGAGGATTTAATGAAGCTCTTTATAAACCTTTGGTGGTCGACCAAGATCATTATGACCAATTGAGGAAATATGATTTAACGACAGGATATCTTACAATAGAGGTTGCCCTTCCCCAAATAGAAAATACTAGGGGAATTACTACTCAGGAGCTCTCAAAAGAGGAAATTACTATGGATTATAAAGACAAAATTCCATTAGCCTCTAAAATCGGCGGATTTGAATATCCTATATCACAGATTTTATTGTATTTATATAAAGATAGCACACAAATAGGTGATCCTCTTGAGATTTCTGATTCTGATTATGTATTAGATTCTGGAGACCTATATTTCATGACACCTATTAATGAATTAATCACACTTAACGCATACACATCAGGTACATATTATTATAAAATTCAAATTGAATTCGAAAAGATAATCCCTGACACCACAGAAGAGACAGCAAAACTTGCCTTAACTCAGATAACTTCTCATATGGTTATGGACTATTTTAATCAGTATTCATTTGCAACACAGTCAGCGGGAATGGTCGCTGAAATGAAATACACAAAGGATCTCACCTTACAATCGACTATTATATCCACTCCGCTAATCATTTTGGGCTCATACTTAACCGGAGTTGCAAAACAGGCATACACAGAGGCCGCGGCAATGGCAGGAAAACAAGTGGCGATGCAGGCCTTGAATTCAATAATGGCATCTCAAATTCAGAGAGTAACATCACAGCAAATTATAAAAAATCTATTAACTCAGATGGCGGTGAGAACCGCTGTAGGCACAGTCTCAGAAGTTATGCAAGAAGTCATCATAGATGGAGTTATTGAGACTGTCGTTGGGAGTATAGCGAGAACCATGGGCTGGTCTGATGAGCTTGGCTTCTGGTTAAGCACATTTGCGACAAGTGCAAGAGAGACCAAATTCTTTGGATTCCTTACCAGCGGTACAGGAGCACAAATCTCACAGCAATCCCTTTCCTATAATGCTCAGATTTTTGTTGCAATGAAATCTAATAAGGACTTTCAAAATTGGTTAAATAATGTAGTACTGCAATCAAGCGGTATATCAGAAGAACAGGTTATGCTACAGAAACGGGAAGCAATTTTAGCTATGATTTCCGAACTACAGATTTTCGGCAAGGAAGCGACAGTTCCAACAATTAAGAAACTTTCAGCTCTCTTTATTGCAAGTGGGCTAACCCTATTTATACCGAGTCTCTCAGCTTTAGGCTCGACTCTTGCCTTAGAATATATCTACTCGAAATTTCTGGATAATGTTGATATGAAATTATTGCACACATACCAGATTCACCTTAATAACAGAATGAGATTTAAAGACGTTATTTCAAGTCTTAAGAAGCCAGGTTTAATGCTTAATACTAGAGTATTAATTGATGATAGTGTTGTTAAGGATTTGAAAAGACTGCCTACAATTCCTGTTGTACCCGAGACTGATGAACAGCAACAAGTAAGAGTTTTTAATAACGTAAATAATAAAATTGCCGCCTATTCTGCAACTTCTAGTACAGTCTTAGCTATTGATAGGGAAGGCATGCCTGAGAAAGGTAGGTCCAAAAAAGAAAGCCCCCTTTCTAATATAGAAGAATTATTAAAAGCTCAGGCAATCAAGGAAAAATTAGAAATGAATCAAGAAAATATTAAACAAATTAAGGAAATTAGTGAATCTATTGATAGTTCACAGAAGGTAGAGGGAAAAAATAGTGTTATAGAAGTGAATAGGGAAGCCGATATTGATGAGGAATCTGGTGAATATCAGGAGATATACATAGAAGATTTAATGTTAAAAATTCCTGTAAAAGGAGAATATACCATTAATGAATTAAAGGCAGTTGTAATTCAAAAACTCAGGGATAAGTTATCATTGGCACAAATACAAATTGAAGCAGAAGGAGTGAAGATTGATCTTAATTTAGAATTCACTGATTCTTTTGGAAATACTAAATTTATCGATAAGACTACAACACTTTCTAAAATTGCGACTTATTTCGGATTTGCGAACATTGAGGGTTGTATAAGTGTAGATATATTGAATATAGAAGAGACTATAGGAACTGGGATATCTATTCGCACAAAACTAGAGAGGGAGACAAGGGAAGCTCTTGAGCCCCTTGGGAAAAATATAGAAGAAATAGAAGCAATAGAGTATTTCTTGGATAGATTCATGGGATTTGTAGCCAGTGATCCTACAAAGGGAAATCCTAGAAATCTTGAGAGGATCTTCAATACTAAAGAACTTAGTGATTCTATTGAAAAAGCAAGAAAAAAATATCATAAAGATGACGAAAAGAATTATTATGAGAATTTTGGTGAATTTGCTCTCAAATTGGGTCAACTTGCAGACAAAATCATTGAAGGTACTCAGGACTTTAATTATGAAAATGTTAAAAAAAGAGTTAGAACGGTGCTTGAGACTTTATATGTAGGTCTTGCTGAGTCAGATAATGAAAATGAAAAGAAAAATGAAAATAAATTTTATACAGCATTGGCACAGTATATTTTTGATGTAATTACCAAGGAATATGATACAAGAACAGGAAAAACAACTGCTGAAATAGCATTAAGAAAAAATATTATGAAATTGTTATTTATTCAATTATATAGTATACCTTTTGAAGATGGAATTCCTACTTATGAGCTCGATCCTAACTCCAAAGAGAATCAAGGAGAAATATATTACAGGTTAAGTAGAATCCTCTCTTGTTTACTCGAAGAAAATTATAATTTAGGAAATATTTATGCGGAAAATAAAAAGCTTGATCCCAATCTTTTACTTTATCAGGCATTCATTGGATCAATATTCCTACCACCAGGAATATTAATGGTTGAAGATTACAAGACACTAAAAGAAGCTTATAAATTTGTCGATTTAGGACAATATATAGGTGTTGAAGGTGCTAACCTTGAAACTTTAGCAACGTCACTCCTCCTACCGAAAGAAATTTTTGATGAACTTGCTCGTACTTTTGATCTGGATAACTCAGATATCGATGATATAAAAGAAATTTTAAGTAAAAGATATACAATTATTAATCCTATTATTCTTGATACTCAAGAAGAATCTTTTACTCTTGAAGGAAGACAAATTCTTTCAGAAAGTAAACCATTCGTAATAAAGGGTATTAAAATAGTTGATATGAAAGGATTACATATTATAGACATAGGAGATGGTAAGGAAGCTAAGTATATCATTATTGGATCTCCATCCAAAATGGTTAGGAAAGGATTATATGGTCGGGGAGGGAAAGATATCAGTGAAACGGGAATTATTAATGATATATTCAGGATGATATTTTATTCTACTCTTTATAAGACAAAAATAAATAAAGAGACTACTGCTAGAGTTATAGCCAATGCTGCCTTCTTTGGTGACGAAGATTTTGTTGATTCTGAGACTGGTGAGCGTCTGACAACATTAGATGGATTTGGTAAAGTAATAGGTAATAAACTTTTTCTTATGAAAGTTCCAGGGGAGTTAGGAGGTCGTAAAGAAGTATCGTTTATTAGTGAAAGAATTTTTAAAGCAATCCCATCCCTCTTCATTGAACAAGTGGCTTTTGAGACAATTCATGAAATTACTAAAGATTGGGAAGAGATTAAATCTAATGACGACAACAGCAAAAATAATTATCGCTTAAAACTAAAACAATTCATTGAGGAAGATAAAAATTGGCAAGAAATAGAAACAACCTTTAATGAAATACAAGAAAAACAAGTAGGAAAGCCTCTGATTAAAGATTTTAGGAATGAAAAAAAGGAATTAAAAAAATATCTTCTTGAAATTCTCGCTACTGATAATTCTATGAGTGATTATTATGGAGAATATTTTGATAAAGAAACTAAGACAACTCGATATGGAATTACCTCTAATAATATGCTAGGATTTTATTATCCATCTAATAGAAAATTACCATATGATGAAATACCTTTAGAAATTAAAGAAAATAGTGTGACTAATAGAAAAAATGATATTAAAATAGATGATACAACAGGAATGATGGATGGTTCCTATGCATGGGCTTTTAAGCTAGAAGGAAAAGATATCATAAATCGATTTATAAGAATGGAAATCAATGAAAAAGGTCAATATACTCCAGCAAAAGGACAAGATATTTCAGACTGGCATTTAGGTTATGCTTATTATGACGAGAAAGATACCCTGCAAATATCGCAGATGTTCATGGTCACTGATGAGAACTCCAATGTATTAGAAAGCAGATGGCTAATTATTGATAAAGATGTCAAAGATAGAGGGCTAAATTGGTTTGAAGATAAAAATCTATGGAAAAAAGAGAAGAATAAAGAGGGAATGGAGGGTGCTATACAACCGATTCTTTTCTTACATAGCGGATTTGGAAATACTAAAAACGCAATTTCCCTCGAATTCCAATTAACTTCTACGTATTTATGGCAAGGTCACAAATTTGATTACAGGACATGGTTGTTCGAAAAATATAAAAGTCTCCCAAGAAAATCAGATTCTATCGTAAAATATGTAAATAAGAATTTTCCAAAAAATATGAAAAGCAACCAAGAATCAATCGCATTCCGAAATGGAATATTTAGATATATATACCACTATACATCAACTACTATAAAGATTTTCGCAACAGACATAACAAACCAACAATATGCTGATTGGAATAATATAAAGAAGGACATTGTTGAACAACGTTTGGATCATATAATAAAAACAGTAGCATACAACTTAGATCCTCAGAATTATGAAGAGATTTACAATACACTCTCAGATAATATGTTTTTCAATGATTTTAAAGGAAAAGAACGCCTAATCGAGAATCTTAAGTTTGATGGGAAGCAAGATGTTAAAAAATGGACGGCCATTATGTGGGATACATTAAAGAAGTATAAAGAAAATAAAAAGGACTCTCCTGAGTTTAAAGAAATGGATAAATTAATAGACAATTTTGTCTTTGAAGAAAACAATCGTTTTACAGATGAATGGACTGATGAGACTCTTGGAAAAGCTCAGAAGTTACATAGATTAGTTGTAGCAATACTTGGAAGAATTACCTATTTGAAAATGCTTGAAGGAAGCGCAATGTTTAAGGATGGCGTGCTTATCCCCCTCTCCCTTCAAAGAAAAATTTTAGATCAAAATTTAGGAAAAAATCATTTAATTTTAAAAAATCTAGAAAGGCTCTCCTTTCTCATGGAATATGTAGATTCAAAATATAAGGATGATTATATAGATTATCTTTTAGGTTCAGTAATAGCAGGCGTTAAAATCGCTATAGAAATCTCAGGAAATACTAAATATATAGACGCAATGAATATTCTAGATTCGAGTACTTGGGATTCCTCCAATCCTTCAATTGCCGACATAAATAATAAATTATTAGAGACGTCCGAAGAAAAGAATAGAGAATTCAACCCAATTACTGCCAATCAATATTCAGACTATTTAATAGAGACAATAGCAGCTCAATATAAAGAGTGGAGTCCAGACACCTCAATAGAAGATATACAGTGCAGCGCTATGGCGAACATACTGGATAAACTTATGACGATTTGGAACAGTCAGGTAGGTAAAAAATTTAATAAAGAGGATAATGAAGAGAAATTCTTCAAAGATAATCAAAAATATTATGAAGCAATAGTTCGAGATCGCCTTGATTATATCTTAAATATTAGGAAAAGACCCGAGATAAGAAAACTATTTAAAAATGCTCTGCTTTATAAGAAAGGATTTCCAGCACCTCTTGACTTTAGCTTAGATCCTGATCCAAATCAGTTGGATGATATCTTCGTACTCCATCTAACAGATGAGCATTTCAGACATGAAGCAAGCCTATTTTATGATGATGGTCAATTTCTCTCAAGCTTTATTAAAATAACCATCGGAAAACAAGATAAAAACATCAATACACGATTAACTTATCAAAAAGAAGAAATAATCAATTTTGTTAAAGCATTCCAAACATTAATCGCTAAAGCTGCTATCACCCATGGAACTGTATATTTAGTGCCTTTAAAGAAAAGTAAAGATGGATTTATTCAGGATAAAAGTTATACAAATAAGCTAACCAACATTATTGAGCAATATAAAAAAACATATAAGCAAATTCGGAAACTTAGCGGCGATTCTGGATGGACCCTTGATAAATACTATTGGAATAGCCGTTTCGATGCGGATCCCCATATGGTCTTTACAATACAAGAAAATCAAGTCGATGCAAACAAATTGACTATTAAAGATTTTGATCTTAGCTTGATTATGAGCTTATTCCTTCAAGGAGATTCTTTCGCAATAGTCCCACATAAGGAACAGGATCTGTTCATAACCCTTATCGATTATTACGGTGGACAGTTTAAAAAGACGGAAATATTTGGCGGTAATGAAGGACCTACTCCACGGGGAATTGAATATATTGGAGGATACGATGATCTAATTAGCGACCTTCAAAAAAGCTTGAGAGAGTTGAGAAAAATTCATGTGGCTTATCCTCAATTTTATGGGAATATCGAGTACACCCTACCATTACTAAAGGAGTTTGCTGAAGCATGGAATTCCATATTCAGAATTTAAAAATTCCTCACTCTCCAATAATTTAAATAAGAAAATTACTTATAGTAATCATAGAAATGACTGTATATATTCCACCCTCGCCAGAATTTAAAATAAATGAATTTATCACCTTAAAGCTCAGAGATGGAAAAACAGTCATATTTGTAAATAATGAAAGGTTTCTACAGTGTAAATACCTGCTTTTGTCGATACCCGCCAATAAGATTGAAGAATTCGAAAAAATTGACTCCATCGACGATGCGAAGGAGCACCTCAACTCAATTCTAGAACGACCAAAAGAGACCACCGTTAAAATACCCCCTCAAGTTGAATTCTGGGCTCACTGCTCAAATCTCCAAGTGTGGGCCGAACATGATTACGATACTCGCCTCCTCCACAGCAATCTCGCCTTCCCACTCCTGAGAAAACTCGTTGACGTCGGCGACCCTAAGGCCAAAATTAAATTCCCGCAAGAGATTGTCAGAAGGTTCGAAAGTAGAAGCAAAAATGTTGTTAAATATCTTTTAGTGCGCAAATTTCTTAACTACCTCACTCAAGAACAAAAAGACACCCTTCTACTACGCTTTTTTGAGGGAAACGACATAGATATGATTGCTGTATTGCTACATGAAGGAGCTCTGGACCTTTTAAGTCCTGAACTCCATAGACCTGTTATCCTTCATCTGTTCGACTTAAAACCGTTACTCAGACATAAAGACTTATATCTAACTAGACACTGGTTAATGAAGCTATTTTTCCGCTTGTCCAAAGCTGAGAAAATCGATGTCCTCGCGAAAATGGTAAATAAAGGAAAGCTTGATTTGAGCAAATTATATCTTACTGAATTACCTAAAGAAATACTTCATTTCCGTCTTAAAGAGCTTGATGCTAGTGAGAATGAGCTTATTAAAGTGCCTGAATGGATAAATAAATGTAAGTTATTGCAGGTTTTAGATGTGCACCTTCAGAATGCAAAATTAAGCCATTTTTCTGGTAAGTATCAAGTTTCAATTCCTAAATCTCTTGGAGACTTAACACAGTTAAAATACCTCGATTTAAGTTTATGCGAAATAAGCCACATTCCTGAGACCATCGGAAATTTAAAATCCCTCGAAATTCTCAATTTAAGTAGGAATAAGTTAAACAAGATTCCTCAGTCAATAAATAACCTCCCCAATCTAAAAGAATTACATCTAGATGATAATCAATTAGAAGTCTTACCAAATCTCTTAAATTTAACTTCTTTAAATTTTCTTTCTTTAAGTCATAATAACCTTTCTATATTTCCATTATTTATATTAGATTTAATAAATCTAGAGCAATTATTTTTAGGATATAATAAAATCAATAAGATTCCTTCTAATATAGGTAAATTGAAAAATTTAAAGCGTCTCAGCTTACAAGAAAATAAATTATTAAGAAAAATACCAGAATCAATTGGAGAGATTAAAAATTTAGAATTCTTAGGTCTAAGAGATAACAGTATAGAAGATCTCCCAGATTCCTTCGGAAATTTACTAAAATTAAAAGAATTAACTATAGCAAGAAATAAAATAAAAAAAATTCCTCAATCTTTAAAAGACATTCCTTCCCTTAAAATAAATTGACTTTAAAACGCCTTCTATTTTTCTCTAAAAAGATAGTTCTAGCTAAACTTAAGCAACTTATTCTATATTATTATTTTCATCTCTTTCAGCTTAAAATAGTATTTTTTTAAAAATTTTTTTTTAACTGTTTTTCCACTTAGAAAAATAATAGAGAATTAAGGGGAATTACCAGAATTCATTTATTTTCTTACCTTAATGTCAATATAATCTCCTTGCACTCAGAACCGATGAAATGCTTGAACAGGTGCTCGTAGCCTAAGATCTGTTTGTCATTTCCGTCCTCTAACCAGATTCCTGATGTGTATTCTGGTGCTTCCTTTACTTGGTCTAATGTGGTTAAAAGAAAATCATTATCAGCTATTAATAAACCAAAGGGAATTACATTATCTCCCTCAATTGAATGGACCTGTATTTGAATTTTAAGTAATTTTTTTATCTCTTCTTTCAGAGTATTAAAGTATTTTAAAGCAATAACAATTTTTATTTTTTCAGAAGAAAATTTTTTATTCCATATCTCTTTCAAAAGCCATTCATGCCCTCCTAGTTCATCCATTAATAAGTCAGGAGTAATAATTAAGAACAGTCTTCTTTTAGCAGAATCAATAAGTTGTTTAATTTTTTTTCTAATTTTTTTTTTTGAGTTAATTGCCCAGACCCTTGGTTCAGGTTCCTCCTCATCAACATGTAATTCACTAATCACTTTTTCTAATAATATAGTTTCTTCTATTTTTTTTTTAAATCCTTCACGAATAGATTTAAAAATTTTATCAATAGCAATAACTTGATAATTAGCTCCTCTTTTAACAGGTTCTTTTTTAATATAACCTTTTTCCATTAGTCGATTAAGAGAATCATATACTCTTGCTCTATCAACATTACTATGACGAGCAATGTCAGCAGGCGATAAAACTTTATACTTAGCAAGTGTAAGGAATACTTTTGAATCATTTTTGGTAAAATTTAGTTCTTGTAATGCTTCTTCTATCTCAGATTCATTAAATTCTTTTTCTATCTTACTATTGCTAATCAGAGACTAACTCACTTCTTTATTTATTATTTATTGACTAATGATTGCTTATTGATATATAATTTCTAATTTTTTAAATTTAAGTCTAAAAAACATTCAATATATTTTTGAATAATATCATCTTGATATGTTTTTTTATTAAGATTATTAAGATAATTATAATTAAAATAATAGAATCAAATATATTATTTCTTTTTTGCGTTATCTTTTATAAATATTATGAGAAAATTCTTAAATTATTATAGGTTTCAAGGAGAGAAAAATAAAGATAAGAATTTTAAAAAAAAAAAAGTATTTTATTAATATTTTAATATTATTATTCATATACGTTTAAAATATGAAAAAATTATAGATAAATTTATACAGAGAAGAAGAATTCTCTATAAAAATAGTCAAATTAACTAAAATAAAAAATAAAAATTTACTTTTTATTAGTTTTTTGTCGGTCAATGATATATTAAGATAATATTTCAATCGTCAAATAAATCTACTTAGATTCATAAATATATCATTTCGAATCATAACATTTATATAATAGAAATGTGTAGATATAATTAAGAACTAAATTAAATTTATAAAAATTAATTTAAAAAATTAGTGGAGGAATAAAATTATGGCTAAAAAAGCAGAAGGTTATATTGCTAAAGCACCTATTCGAAGGTTAATGAAAAGAGAAGGGGCTGATTTAGTTGCTGCAGATGCTCTAGATAAATTAATTAACTTTTTAGAAAAAAATGCTGCTAATGCAACAAAAGACGCAATTAAAATAACCAAAAAAGATAAGAGAAAAAGAATTACCGCTGCTGATATTCGTGAAGCAACAAGAGGCTCTTATTAATAATTAGCAGTTTTTTTATTTTTTTTTTTTAATTTTTCTTTTTAGAATAATTCTAATATTTTAAATAAATAGTAAAAATATATTTCTCTTTTGAAAATAATTAAAGAACTAATGATTATTCTTTAAAGAAAACTGGATTAAGAATTATAATAAGAAGAGGATCAATCAGAAATCTTTAAAGAAAGCTTTATTTAAATATTTATGAATTTCTTTATCTAATTTACTTTTTACAGAATCTAAACCTTCGACTACAATTCTCGTCTTACCAATTATATCAATAAAACCAAGTTCAGAACCAAATCTAGGTACTACGTGAAAATGCAAATGTTCAATACTTCCTCCTGAGCTTTTTCCTTGATTCATCCCAATATTATATCCTTTAGGAGAATATAAATCATTAAGTAACAATTGTAAACCTTGAATTGTTCGAAAAATATGGATTAATTCATTTTTCATTAAATCCGTAAAATTTATTATGTGACGGTTTATTACAACTAATAAATGTGCAGGATTGTATGGAAATAAATTAAGCGATACATAATTAATACTATCTTCATAAATTTTTAAAGAGACTACTTTTTCATCATTATCTCTAACTGCACATAAGATACAGTCAACAATTGGTCTATTTTTACCTTGTACATATTCAAGTTTATCTAAAGCTTGAAGCCATTTATTAAACATTTCTCTTTATAATTAAATTAAGTTATTGTATTATAAATTTAAATAATTACTTATGTATATAAATTAAATCCTGGGCTTGTGTTAAATCTCTGAGTTCTACTAAGATCATTTGGATTTATTTTAATAGTACAATAATCACTTAAAAGTAAATTACTATAAGCATAAACATTATATAGATTCCTTATTATAACAAAAAAATTATTTTTTGATATTATTTCATGTTGATTGATAAAGACCTGATCGCTAATTTCATATCTATAATTATCTTTATCTAGTCTAAAGAAGACATTCTTTATTAGAAATAACTTCTTTAATTCCATTAGAAAATTTACTTCTCCATCTTTACTTTTTTTAAGAGCATTAATGTAAGGTTTTGTAATTTGTGTTCCTATGGATACAATTAGTAAATCTTTATTTTGAGGTTGGAACACTATCATAGAATTACTTTTTTGTAAAGATTGCTTTGAGAGGGGTGGAAAAGTAAATTGAAATCCAAATTTTATTTTTGAATCATTTATTGAATTTTGTAATAGTCCTTCATCTAATAGATATTCTCTTATTGACTCTTCGAGGATATTTATAGTTTTATTCATTAATATCAATAATTTAAAAATTAAGATTGGAAATTAAATTTTTTATTTAAAAATCAAAAAAATATTCTTTTCTATATCTAGTATTTTCCGTGAGGTCTTGGTTGAGGCTTTATTCCTGCCTTTTCTAATTTTAGAATATTACTTTCTAATTCTTCCTTTGTGGTTGCATAAATTACATTAAAATTATCCATATTAACAAAAATAGTTCCAACGATCCCTAAACCCATTAATTGATTGTCTTTTCCAACGAAAGTATTATCAATGCTTAATTTAATTGCTTTTGTTCCATCCTCAAGTTCTACTAATTTAGGTTGACAAGGAGTATATCCAGAACCTCGATTTTGTAATAGATATTTCATTAAAGCATAATCCAATTCGTCTGAAATTTCACCTTTTTCCTGTATTACATTTAATATTTTTGGAGCAGACATTTTTTATTAAGTATAATTTAAAAATAATTTTATTAATTAATATATAATTTTTTTATTACTTCAAAGGTTTAAATCTTTGGTTCTAACATTTGAATAATATCATATTAGATAATGGAATTTTGTTCATCCGTTATTTTTTCGCATATAACCTCATCTACAGAATGCAATGCACAGTTTAACTCTTCTAATGTTTCAGAAATTAAATCAAGATTTAAATCAATTCCCTCTATTTCAATATGTAAAGAGGCTGTTTTTTGATCTAATTCATCAACACTTACTTTAACCGCCTTAGCTCCCTCAATTTGTAATAAAGCACGAGCGACCATATCACTACTCGGATGATGCGGTTTTAAAACATCTAAGTTATATTTAGTTTTTATCATTTAGTTCATTAAATCTTCAATTTATTATCTTAAATAATATATTAAAAATATATCAATATTACTATAATTTACTTAAAAATGTTTTTAATATTTTTAAAGAAAAGTTTTTATTGTGTTAATTAGATCATGGGGAATATCCCTTTGTTCAATTACAAGATTTGCATATTGGAACATATCCCTTTCAAAGAATTTAGTTTTTTCACATTTAATTGCAATTGATTTAGCTCCAACACTTAACGCACATTCTATATCATGAGATGTATCACCAATTACAATAATTTCATTTGGGAGTAGTTTAAGTTTTTTACATATATATATTGTATCAACAGTTCGCTGAAATTATATAAATTCTTATAAATAAAGATAAAAATCAAAAATTGTTTGCACTCTTCATCTTTTTATTTTTATCTTTATTCTTTATTTAAATACCTATACTCCACTTATATATATAAATGAGGCAAACTATCAAATTTAGACTGCATCCAACAGTCTCACAAGAGTATAAATTACATAAAGTCTTCAAAAATTATAATAAAGTAAGAAGAATTGTAGTCGAAGGTTTAGATTCTGTAAAAAGTAAATTAGATAAAGAAATTCATAAATATTTAAATAAATAATTGTAACATCTAAATCCCAGACTATTGCTTTTAATCTATTTTTTTTCATTTAATAAACTAAATCAGTGTATATAGGACCTTTAGGTGTAAGAACTGATTTTTTCAGTTTTATTTTTTTTATATAGAACTCTCCAAAATCTTTATTTTTATTTTGTTTAATTTCTTCTTTGAAATCATTGAAAGTTCTATAATTTATTTTCTTTCTATTCAATCTTGCAATTGTTATATGGGGATTAAATTGTTGGCGTTCATCCTTTTTAATTTTTAATTGCTTGTAAAGTTCTTCTTCAATTATATTCTTAATTTGTTGCAATAATTCATTATTTCCTTCTATTTTTATCCAAATTATTGAAAAATTCTTGAAATTCCCAACACCCTTCAGATTGTAAATAATAGGTTTATCAGAAAAAAATTCTTCATTAATTTCTTTATCTATAATTTTATAGATTTTTGAAGCGACTGATTCTTTTATTTCTCCAAGGAATTTCATAGTCAGATGGATATTCTCGGGTTTTACCAGTTTTACACCTTGTTGAAATTCTTTTATTCGTTCTGAAAAAATATCAATTTTCTTAATAGTTGTCTTGTTTTCGAGATCAAAAGCAATAAAGGATCTAATCATATTAATTGAAATTCTTTTTCTTATCTTAAAAATTCTTTGAGAATTTAAAGAATTAAATTATAGTTTAAATGATCTATTAAAAGAAAACCTAGGTCTTAAAATTAAAAGGAAAAATAAAAAAATACTAAAATTCATAACCACATTTTTTACAAACATTTTTCTTAGCATACATCGGAATATGGCCAACATAGCTTAATACTTTTGATTTATCTTCAACAGTTTTTATATATTGTCCAACAGCACCACACATAGGACATGAAACTCGTTCCTCACTAGTAAAACCTCCAGATCCTATTTCAGGAGGTTTATATTCACTTAATTCACTTTCAACTACTTCGAGGCTCTCGATTGTTTCCTCCAAAGATTTACTCTTTTCTTCAAGGGTTGAAGTCAATTCAGATATTTGATTATCTTTTTCCTCAATCTGAGATTTTAATTCTTGATTTTCTGACTTTAATGATTTAAATTCTTCCTGATTAGATTTTAGAGAAATAAGTTCCTGTTCCTGCGAATTGGTTTTTTCATTAAGATTTGATAATTCTTCTTCTTTATTTTTCAATGCTTTTTTAGTTTCTTCTAATTCATTATTAAGAATAATTAGTTTTTCCTCGGATGATTTTGAAGTACCTGCGATGTTATTTAGTTTATCTCCAAGTTCTTCTATTTGTTTATCGTTAGTATTTATTTTTTGGTTTAATTTATTAATTTCTGATCCAAGATCATCAATAATTTGATTTTTTTTACTAAGTTCATTATTTGATTCTTCATTTGAGGATTTGACTTGTTCTAAAACTTTTTTAGTTGATTCTAAGGTTTCTTCTGTTTGAGATAATTTTTTCTTTTTTTCTGCAAGTTGGGTTTCAATATCATTAATTTTTTCTCTTAAATCTAGTAGAGCTTTTGCATCAACTTTTAATGCTTTATCCGGTTGTTTTTCTGCTTTTTCCCATTCTATACTCATTATATACTCACATTATTTTTGATTAAGATTATTATGATTTAATAATTAAATTTAGCTTATTTTTTTTATTTTTTAGTATAAATTTTATTACTACAATTAAAATGTTTTAGATATATTTAAAAAATAATAAGAAAATGATTTAATATATATTTATTCATTAATAAAACTTAAATATTAGAGAAATTGATAATAGAAAAAAGATGGAAATAAAAGGCACTTCTTTAGATATAAAATATATATCTACATCTGGAGTTTACAAAACTTCTTTTACGTTAATTATTTTAATTGAATTCTTTATATCAGCAATAATAATTATATTAATCAATCTCTGGTTTATAAATTCATTATATTTCCTTTTAACAGGGGATAAATTCATACAATCTTTTCCTGATGGCTATTGGTGGTATTGGTTATTAGTTCCATTGAATATTTATGGTAATATTTTCTTATTTTTTGTAATTAATATGGGAATATCAACATTAGTATATAAAATACTTAAATTATTACATCCTCCGAGAGAAGGTGTGTTTAAAAAAGGTAGCAAAGATTGGAAATATATGCATAGAAGATTTTGGACCGCTTATTTTCCAATATGGTTAGCTAGAGCTATTCCATTACCATGGTCAGATATATTTATATACCGTTTATTTGGTACAAAAGTCGGAAGAAGAGTAGTTTTATATGAAGGTTATATTGATCCTGAGTTTGTAGAAATTGGTGATGATACTATGACTTCTCTTCATGTATGTATCTTCTCTCATCTAATATATCATGATAAACTTATTATTAAAAAAGTGAAAATTGGAAAAAGATGTATTATTGGTGCTCATACATTAATCCTTCCAGGGACAAATATCAAAGATGAGGTTGTTTTAGGAGCAAATAGTTTTACTAAACCTGAACAAGTATTAGAAAGTAATTTGATTTATATAGGAATGCCTGCTAATAAGTCAATTACCCATAAATCAATAGAACAATCAAGAATTAAAGCCGAAATGATGAAAAATACAAAAGATAAAAAATAATTATAAAAAAATTATATATATAAAAAAAAGCTTGATAAAATGTTTCAACCAGCTAGCCTAAAGCTAGATTCACCTACACCAATAGATGAAAGATTACGTAATAGATATATCTTCATATATCTTATTGTTATTATATTAAGTTTTTTTCCTGTTTCATTATTTGAATACTGCTATATTATTTATTTTCGGGGAGGCGGTTTAATTTGGATATTTTTCTTATTACTTCCTTTAAATATAGTATTATCCATATATATTCTCCAACTAGGAGCCATATTAATTTCAGCTCTTATATTAAATATAAGTAAAATAATATATTTCCCAAAAGAAGGGATTTTTCAGAGAGATATCAATGATAAAAATTATAGATATTGGAATTTAAGAAATATAATAAAGAAATGGCCATTATTTATTATGGCCTCACATCCCTTTCCATGGTTAAAGAATCGATTTACATTAAGATGGTTTGGAGTTAGAATTGGAAAAGGAACTATTTGTGATAATTGTTGGATTTCCTCTGAATTTATTGAAATAGGAAATAATGTAATCATAGGGATGGGGACTACCATTTTAAGTTTTGGGATTAAACAAGAAAAATTTATTATCAAAAAAATCATTATTAAGAATGATGCGTTGATAGGAGCAAAATGTGTTTTATTGCCTGGAACGATTGTGGAAAAAAAAGCAAAGCTTGGAGCATTATCATATACAAAATATAATTCAGTTTTACAAGAAAATTCTATATATTCTGGTAATCCAGAAAAGATAAAAACAAAAAGTGAAAAATAAAATGTCTGAAAGTGTTGTAAAAGTAAAAAAGAAAATTCACTCTAAAAAAAGACTAGTTTTAATTTCCGACACACATATATCTCGATTTGGATCTTCATTTAATATGGAAGCATTCGATAAAGGAATGAATAAAATTAATAAAATCAAGGATGTAACATTATTTCTTCACTTAGGAGATGTTACTCATAGTGGAACTTTATTAGATTATGAACATGCTTTAGAGCAAATGAAAAAATTTAATCCAATTTCGAATGCTCCTCTCCGTTATATTATTGGGAATCATGACTCTCTTAATGTAGGTTATCTTTTATTTGAGGAAATTTTAGGAGAACGCCATTTTGAATATGAGGATGATGATCTTATTATTCTAGGAATTGATAGTACCAAACCAGATTTAGCAAGTGGAATTATTCACCATAATACAATTAATTCCCTAAAAAGGAAATTAGAACAAGCAGATAAAGAGAATAAAATAAAAATAGTTTGTTTCCATCATCAAACAATTCCTATTCCTAGAACAGGAAAAGAGCGTTCAGCGATTGAGGATTCTGGTGACATGATTCAAATGCTTCTAAAATCTAAAGCAGATTTAGTTTTTAATGGACATCGACATATATCTAATCTCTACAATATCAGCTCTCCAGAAAAAGATCTATATATTTTTAATGCAGGAACTTTTTCATCTAATAAAACGCGATATAGAGAGCTTTTTACCTATAGTATTATTGATATTGAAGGATCTAAAATATCCTTTAAAATACATCCAATTTTAAAATCATATCACAAAAAAGAGATTAATAGAGAAATAGTTAATTATTTTCCAAGAACTATTAAGAAAAATGAGATTCCATTATGTAAAATAATTCAATTATCAAATACATTGATTTCAGAAGAGGATTTAAATAAAGAGACAACTTTTGATAAAGTTATCAAAAATATTAATAAAATTCCAAATGTAGATTTGGTTATACATAATGGTAATCTAACAAAACATAGTTATGAATCAGAATTTGAAATTGCTAAGGAAAAATTACAACCTTTAGAGTATAAAAGTATAATTATCCCGGGATATTCAGATTCACATCCTCCAGCATGGAAATATTGGCAGAAATATATTGGTGCTTTAGATCCAAAATATAAAAGTGATAAATTATTCTTTCAAGGTATAAATTCAAGTACAACGGATTCAAATATAGGTTTTATTGGAAGGAAAAAACTAAGATTATTGATTGAAGAAATTCTAAAATATAGTCAAGATAAGATATGTGGTTTTGCTTGTTTCCATAGCTTAATCCCAACTCCTTTAAGCGTTTGGAGAACAGAATTGACAGATGCAGGAGATGTTCTTTCACAATTAGCAAATTCTCAGATAGATTTTATTTTAAACAGCACTCCAAGTATATCATTTAACTTGAAGGTTGAAAATACTTTAATATCAAATGGTGGGAATCTAAAAAAGAATCATTTTGATGAGGAATTTATTGAAATTGATATCTATAAGGATGGTTTTACAACTTTAACTAAAAATAAACTAAGAACTAATGAAAAAAAAATAATAGGAAAATACAATTTAAATATATTATATTAATTTCCAATTCCAAATTTAAAAAATAATGCAACAATCTAATCCTTTAAAATATTATAATATTATCCTAATTCGTTATTCTGGAGAGATTTGGTTAAAGTCAATTAAAGTTAAGATGCGAATGATCAAAACATTAATTAATAATATAAAGAAGATGTTTGATCTTGAAAATATACCTTATACAAAATATCAATTAAGTAAAGATGCGGCAAGAATTCTTTTCTTTTTTAAAAATGAGGATATTTCTAAAGCTATTGATATATTCAAAAGAATTTTTGGGATATATTCAATAAGTCCTGCTCTAAGAACTTCAAGTAATATGAAAAACATATCAGAAAAAACAATAGATATTGCAAAATGTATTCTAATTAAAGGGGATACATTCGCCCTTAGAGTAAAAAGATCAGGTAATCATAATTTTAAGTCTCAGGATGTTGCAAAGGAAGTTGGAAAAAAAATAATAGACAATTTTCAAAATTTGAAGCTCAAAGTAGATTTAAGTAATCCTAATAAAAGGATTTTTATAGAGGTAAGAAATGAATTTACATATATTTTTACAGATATAATTAAATCAGAATGGGAAGGTCTACCAATTGAGCATAATAAAAAAATTATAGTTATGGATATAGGTAGACAAAGTGATCTTCTTGCAGGTTTTTTCTTAATGCGAAGAGGATGTGTAATCTATCCTATCTTATTTGATCTTACAAATAAAAACGAGATCTTAAATGAGTGGATATTTAATTGGAATCAAGTCTTAAAATATGTACCTTTTTCTAAAATAAAACTAGTAAAAATCAATCTTATGAAAGTTGTTGATGAAGTAATAGAAAATCATCAAGAGAAAACAGATATATGTGCAATTTGCAGAATTATAAGATTTGAAATCATATCCAAATTATTAAAAGACCCAAATAAAGAAATAAAAGCATTAACAGATGGAATTAATAATAATCATTCCTCTTTTTGTAATGATGTTGTAGATTTACAATCAATTTCATTGAATTACCATTTTTCTAATTATCCAATTTTCACTCCTTTAATAGGACTGGAATTAAGTAGGATTCAAGGATTTCTAATAAAAATATCTAAAAACCTTAATAAAATCGATTATTGTAAATATAAACCGAAAAATCAACAAATTGATATTAAGAAATTAAAAAAATTATATAGTTCTCTTAAAATTAGAGAGACAATAAAAAATGCAATTGATAACTTAGAAGAAATTGCTATTTCATCAAAGAATTCATATTAAAAATAAAATAGATTTGACTATTTGAAGATTTCATTTTAAAAAGATAAATAATAAAAACATCTCAGAATTGATTAAATATAAATTTATAAAATATAACCATTTATATAAAGATTATAAATATAAATCATTTAATTTGGGATTAAAAATGCCAAAAAAGATATGCTTCTTAGGATTAGATAATGCAGGCAAAACATCCATAATTACAGCTATAACCAAGAGATTTGGTTTTGAAGAAGAGGTTAAAAATTTATTACCAACTAAAAGAATTGATAGAGATATGTTTAAATTCTTGGGTGTTGAATTTATGAGAATGGACTTTGGAGGTCAACAGCAATATCGACGGCAATATATGCAAAATCCTGGAAAATATTTAGGTGGAGCAGATTTAATTTTTTATGTTATAGATGCGCAAGATCCTGATAGATATATTGAGACTATTGATTATTTAGATCAAGTTTTATTATTCTTTAAGGAAGTAAAAGAATATCCCCCTATTGCAATTTTATTTCATAAATTTGATCCTGAAATGACAGAAGATAAAGACATCAATAAAAAAACTCTAACTCTTAAGCAAGCATTAACCAAATATTCTAATGATTTTGATATATTTTTTTTTGAGACTAGTATTTATGATCTAAAATCGGTGATGGATGCCTTTTCCAGTGGACTTTCATTATTATTTAATAAAATGGAGATGGTTTCTCAATTATTCGAAGAAATTAGTAAGCATTATAGTGCAATCTTAATGGCTTTATTTGATATAAAAGGAATAACAATAGGTGAATATTATCGCCCTCATTTACATCTTGAAGAAAAAATGAAAATTTATGATGCTTATATTAATATTCAAAAAAAAATTATCTCTGAAGATCGTACATTCTATGAATTTTCAGATAAATTTGAAGATGGTCTTAGATTCTCAGGTGTAATTGAAGTTTTAAGTTTTGGTAATTTAGATTTCTATCTTTTATTCATTATTGAAGAAGATGAAAAGGATCTAGGAAAGACTGTTGAGGTTTTAGATAAAATTGAAGCAGCAAAACCCGAAATGGAGAATCTTATATACCAAATAATTCAATAAATAATATATTTTCTTCTAATTAGTTTTATTTTAAAAATATCTTCAAGAAAAAAATGATCAAAGATTTTAAAACTATAATAATTAAAATTAAAGATTAAAATTAAATGTTCAAAACTAAGCGCAGATGGAGGGAATTGAACCCCCGCACGTTTTCACGCTCCAGCTCTCTTGATGATATTCTAATACTCGAGGCTGGCGTCTTACCACTAGGCTACATCTGCTATAGTTCTAAAATTACTGTTAAAAATAAAATATTCTAATAATTTTATATTAGAGAAAATTCGGACAATTAAAAAATGTATACAAAATATTGTTAAAAAATATATTACGAATTTGGAACATAGATTTTAAAATGGAGTGAAGGATCAAATAATTTTATTAAACCTTCTTTTTCATACTTTTCTAATAAAAGTTTAATAGTTGATACCCTAATCTCATATTTTGTTGCAATATCGGTTGCTAATATTGCTTTTCTTTTTAAAAGATCTTGTTTCATATCTTCTTCTAATCCCACTGGAATAAAAGCATCTCGTTCAATAATATTGATTTGTTTAGATCTTCCATATTTTCTTCTTAAATTTAGATTATCCTTTCGAATTAAGAGTTTATCCTTTTTTTCAGACAAAAAATATCACGATAAAATATTTGATTCTAGTTGTTAGACTTATTTTAAATAAACAATTAAAAATAATAAAATTTTTGATTTATTAAATTATAATTTAAAATCTTATACTTATCTGAATAAATTAATTATATACAGCTAGAATGAATGATGATTATTTTTTTGATGTAAAAAAGAAAAGACCTGAAGAAATATATAAAAATAGTTCTGATTATTTTAAAGGAGATCGATTAGTAAAATATGCATTATCGAAGAATATACAAAAAATCCAAATGAAAATCACAAAAAGAGCAATGGAAATTCTAAATCTTAAAAATAAAGATGCTTTAATATTAGATGCAGGATGTGGCCCAGGTTTCGCCTCTTTTTATTTAAAAAATTATAATTATAAGGTTGTAGCTTATGATATTATTTCTGAATTTTTATATTTTTATGATCTTAAAGATATAAATCCAATAGTAGGGGATTTATGTTTACTCCCATTTAAACCTAAAACTTTCAATGGAATTATATCAATTTCAGCCTTACAATGGATTTATAGAGATATAAATGATAAAAATATGATTCAAAATTTTACTCAATTGATCTCAACTCTTTATAAAATTCTTAAATATGACTCAAAAGTTATTTTTCAATTTTATCCTAAAAATGATTTAATATTAAAACATATGAAAGAAATAATTATCAGAAAAACTAAATTTAAGGGAGGATTCTTAATAGATAATCCAAATAATCCAAAAAAAAGAAAAATTTTCTTAATTCTTAAAAAAAAAAATAATCTGAAATAAATTTAGAACATTAAAAAAGAAAAAGTATCTTCTTTTATTTATTCCTAATTCTTTTTATTGAGTTATATTATCATTAAATAAATTAGATTAGAAAAAATTTTAATATCTGAACTTTATTAATTTTATAAAATTATAATAATTTCTTATTTTTAATTTTTTAAAAGAAAAAAAAACTTTTAAAGAGAAAAGGTAAATATCAATGAATTTATTATTAAAGAAAGAAAGAATAATAAAATTAGTATTATTACTAATTATTTTTATTATTACACCGATATTTTCGACTATTACAATAAATTCTGTAAATAATGAGGACCTTAAATTATATAACGAACAAGAGAATTCTGATCTTATCAAATTAAGCCAGGGAATCGGAGAAGACCCATGGTGGGATGTTTCATGGAAATATCGACAAAGTATAAATATTACTAATAAGTATGATGATAATCTCAATAACTATGGTATCATGTTTGAATTTAATCATACAAATATAACAAGTACTAATAAAGCACAAGCAGATTTAGATGATCTAAGAATTATCCAAAATGGTACCTTTATAAAGTATTATTATACTATAGAAGGAGATATAGCAAGAGTTTGGTTTGAATCGAATGTTGGAGCTGATTCATCTAATTATAATACTTATATGTATTATGGAAATCCAACAGCAACTCGTGAAAGCACTTACTTTGATGAGGATCGTTTTGGAATGGCATGGTATGATTTTGAGCATCCAGGATCTAGTACTGCAAGAGATTTATTTGGAAAAAATGATGGCTCAATTGCTTCTGTTGGAGCTAATGTACAATATACTACAGGTTATAGGGGGGATTGGGCTTTAGATTTTGCTAACACACAGACAAGTGCTTACATTAATGTACCAAATACTGTTTTATATGGTTCAAGTGAATTTACAATCTGCTTTTGGGCAACAGAGGGACAATCTGGTGAATATATAATCTCAGGATCTGATGGATCAGATCATAATGATATGATAATGGCTTCTCCAACTCAAATTGGATGGCACTTTTATGTATGGCTTAGGAATGCAAGTGGTGGTCATATTTATAGAGATTTACATTTAGATGATAGCCTTATTTGGAGTTATCCTAATGGTAATCCTGATGATCCTATTGATATTGCTCCTGGAGGTTTAATAATAGCCCAAGAACAGGATTCTCTAGGAGGAGGTTTCGATGCAAATCAAGCATTTTCTGGAAATATAGATGATCTTAGATTTTTTAATTATGATTTATCTTGGCGAGAATTATATTGGCTATATCATAATTATAATTTAAATATCTCCCTTATGGGAGAACAAGAAAGAGCCGCATCAGTAAGAATTGTTGTAAGAGATATTGATGGACGACCTGTTCCTAATGCTGAAGTTTCATTAGTTAATAATACAGCACCAATAGCAAATAGAACTATAGTTACTTTCAATGCATCAGATATAGGTGTAGTGAATTTTGAAGATATTCCTTTTGGGGAATACAATGTTACAGTAAATTACACCTTAAATCAAGGGGGTATGATATATGAGAACGTATTATATGATAGTGCAGAGCTAGAAGATGCTACTTTGAATTTTTTTGGTCTGTTTTGTAATGAGACTATTTATGTTGATATATGGTCTATCGATTTCGAAGTTGATGATTGGGAAGGAGATCCGATGGATTATGGATATGTTTTAGTATATAATAATTCAAATAGTGATCCATTATTAGCAAATCTAACATTAGGAACTGGCACAGGAATTAACACTTTTAGATGGTTAAATAGATCACAATACTATTATGAATTGTATTATTATAATAAAGATTATCTTACTAAACAAAATTTATTAGAATCAGATACAATTTATCGGGAAAGTAAATTAAATAGTACAACATTTTTTGTTAATCAAACAGCAGAATTATCAGGGGGATCTGTTTATCGATCAAGTGTTAATATATATGCAGAGAATTCTAGTACTAGTGATATTGGCAAGAGTAAAATTATTGCTGTCGATATTAATATTGAACTTGAAGAAATAATAACCCATTTGGTTAGTTTAGATGTTCAATATTTAGCTTCAGATAATACATGGAAGATTGTAGAGGAAGGGTCGAAAATTTATGGAACTAGTGATACTTCTGATACAATACACCTTAACATCATTGATAAATATGAAGCATATGGAATAAAATCTATTGTGAATTTTTTCAATTCAACACCATCCAATGGTATTATAACAATTAATTATAATGAAACAACTCAAGTATATGAAAAAGCACAAATGTCAAAATTAAGAATATATACATTTGATAAAAGCTCTGAAAATCAACCAATACAATATATGATCGTTAAAGTTGTAAATAGTACAGGATATAATATTGCAAATTTAGTAACCGACAGTTATGGTGAAGCAAAAGGATATTATAATGATGTACCATTCTGGTATTTCCATGGAGATTATAACTTTTCATTATCTTTTTATGGTTCCAATAAATCATTTTTAGTTAGTCAATCAGATAAATATTATGATCCAGGAAAAGAATATTATGATCTTGATCCATACAATTACACTTTAGATAGTACTTCTGTACTTAAATTTAATGTTACAATTAATATAGAAGATTACCAATCAAGATTTCAAGATACTCTTGGAATAAGTGAAGTAAATTGGGGAGATATGATGTACTTTGAAGTCAATTATACAATAAAAACACCTATTTTAGATTGGACGCCTATTCAAAATCCTACTTATGTAAGATATGAGATTTATAAGTTAGGGACCTCGATAGTTGTAAGATCTGGAGATATGGCTCCAGGAGATAATGGAAATTATAGTCTTCAACTAAACTCCGATGTTTTAATAGGTAGTGAATGGTATAAAATGAGAATATTTGGACGTAAGATTGGATATATAGACCCATATGATGTTAATTTTGATTTTAGAGTAATTGGAGTGAATACAGGAATTTTGTTACATGATTATAACACAAAAGATATTATTATTTCAAATAGGACTTCTGAATATTTTACTCAATCGATAAATATTACTCTTTCATATTTTGTAGCAGGTGAACCATCAAATAGAATCTCAGGAGCTACATTAACATATAATATCGCAGGCCTTTCGGGAGTATCTGGGTTAATAGACGAGGAACCTTCATCAACGGGGTATTACACATTTTTATTTGATACTTTAATTGTTTCCAATGTTGGACAATATTTAATTGAAATAACAGCAGATAAGGATAATTATACAAAAATAGATGATTATGAAATTATTCTTGATATAGAGCCAATTCCAACCACTCTTAATGGAGAATCAAGAGTTAAAATAATTGATGATGTACCTGTTTTATCCGAACAAAATTATACATTTGAATATTATGACACTATTAATGATGCAAGAATTACTGATTGTGAGACTAAATATTATGAGTGGAATAAATTAGATGATGAGGGCAATTTTCTACATGGTGTTGGAAATGAAGGAGTTGGCTTCTTAATTGAAACAGTTGATGATTTATATACTTTAGATTTTGATACAGAAACAAGAGAAACTGCTACATATTCTATTGCAGTTTACTTAGAGAAAAGCAATTATCTGATTAAATTTGCTGACCTTACAATTACAATAGTACCACGTCCAATAGATGATGATTTAATTGGATTCCCTTCACGACAATTGAATTTAAAACAAGGAGTTAATGTGGTTATACAACTAAATATAGTTGATAAAATTACTGCTCTACCTCTGACAGATGTAAATGTTACATTGACGATTATAGGATATAATCCTGTCATAGCAACATATATGGGAGGAGGTATTTATCAATTAGTTTTCTCAACAAATGGTATAGATACCTTCTTTACCCCTAAAAGTCTTTCTGCAGAAATAATAATTGAAAAGGAGAATTATGAAACAAAAAATTGGGTGTTCAATATTGTTGTAGGTATGACAGAAATATTTCCTGGATTTCCACTATTTTATTTCTTGATGATCATAATAGGAGTCGGCGCAGTTGCAGGAGCTATTGCAGGTTATCGCTTTATTCAATTAGCGAAAATTCCTGAATTTGTTAAAAAAGCTAAAAGTATGAAAAAAGAGATAAAAGGTAGAAATACAATTTCAGAGAAGAATTTATACCCAGTAAAAGAAGAATTCATTGCTAAAAAATATGGAGATGATTGGAATGTACTTGGATTATCTCTAAAAGATATTTTAGGAGTCAGTCAAAAGAAAGGAAAGAAATTGCCAGATACGATCAATAAAACAGATGAAAATGGAGGTGTTGACTAATGCCAGTCGGAATCGTAATTATGAGATGGAATGAGAGAGTAGGTACTGAAATCGTTACTCAATATCCAGAGGAACTTGCAATTACAGATAAAACACTTATGCAGGTATATAGTACACATGAATATAGCGGAGAAGCTGGAATGGTAAGTTTAATGGTCGGATCTTTAAATATTGCCTCATTCTACACAGGTCCAGATTCACAGTATTACATTCTCTTACTTTTAAATATAGATGAAGACCCTGACGCATTTGAAGGAGGATTAGCTGATGCCTCAAGAACTATCTTACAGAATTTAGAGGATGATGCCTTTTTAGAATTCATTCCTTCACTTTTCCGAAGAATCTCAATTTACCCAACGCTTAATACCGAACAACAATTAGCAATGGTTTATGAAGATGAAATTAAACGCATGATAATCAGTCGACTTCAAGAGGAGGGTGTTGTTTCTAAATCAGAATTATCTGTATGGTTAAAAGATCAATATAAACAAGGATTTGTAGATATTGAAAATGTCTTAAACGATTTGATCAAGAAAGAGCTCATTAAGGAAACTTCTGTAAAGGGAATGCCCTCAGAATTGATTTTTCTTACCAATGATATTGTTATCATCCGTCGGCCTCCAATTAAATTACTAAGAAATCCATCCGATTGTGGACTTCCTTCTCATTTAGCAGAGGATTATAAAATAGAATGCAAAAAATATTTTTCAGAATATCGTCCCAGTCAAGAGGATAATCTTAAAGTCATTGAACTTATTATAAATCCTCAAGTGTATGAGACTTTAAAACTACTGAGGATATCAATCGTTACAAAAAATGATTTAGAGAAACTGAAGAAAAAAGGAGTAGAAGATCTTGACGAGGTTTTAAAGCTCTTGTGGGAGAATAAGATGACCCATGTATTTCAAGATCAGCAGGGAAATGAATATTATACACTATTAACAGATTTTATAATTGAACGTATCTTTCCAAAATATCTACTTAACATTATAAAGAAGCAATATGAGCAAAAATCGAAAGCAAATGAGGTTTTGGTGGAATATATTAATGTCTTAGAGGATTCTTTCCTAGCATTAAAAGAACTGAAAGCAAAAGTGAAAGAAGAATAATTAATTATATTTATTTTAATCTTTTTTTTTTTTATTTTTATTGTCTATTATTACTTAAGACCATAAATCTGATATAATTATTATGTAAAAATTTTAATACTTGAATTAGTATTAAATTAATTAATTTTTAAATATAGTTTAGAATCTATTAATCTTTATTTATTTAAATAAAAATATATTAATTTAGCTATTATATGATGTTAAATCATGAAAAAACGAGAATTTTATGCAAACAAGACTTATAAGATACCAAAACTATCTAAAAAATCTATTAAGATAATATTTCTATTTTTTATTTTATCATCAACCACACTAAATTTTCTTTATTCTTCTTATATAGATTCATCAGAAAATATAGATGAAGATGGTAATAATATTGATCCAATCATGCTAAAAATGAGTCAATATGGTGAAGATTCATGGTGGCATGCCTCTTGGAAATATCGTCAATGCATTAATATTACCAATCCATATAATATTGATTTAATTGATTATATGGTTTCAATAAAAATTAATCATACAGAATTACTACAGAAAAATCAAATAAGATCAGACTTAGGAGATGTAAGGATAGTAGAAAATGGTATATTGAGAAACTACTATTTTTCCTCTGAACGTCCAGATGGAGATTTTGCATACGTATGGTTTGAAACAACTATTAATGCAAGTTCTATTGAATATGATGCATATATATATTATGGTAATGATGTAGCAACTCCAGATCCAACTTATTATAGACCAGAGCGAGAAGGTATTGCGTGGTGGGGATTTGAAGATGGTCAAGGTGTAACTGCTTTAGATCTAATAGGAAATAATGACGGAACTTTAATTAATATGGGGCCTAGTAATTGGCAATCAGGAAAAATTGGAGAATATTGTCTTGATTTTGATGGAAGTACTGAATATGTAACTATAGGCACTGATCCAATTCCTAGTTCAGGAGCTTTTTCTATATCACTTTGGTTTAATAGTCGAGCTACATCGGGTATTTTATATGATATGACATTAGGAGATAAATATTTTTATATACGATTGGATAATGGGCAAATTGGATGGGAATTTGAAGATAGTATCGATACTGATTGCCGAATTTATTATAATATCCCTAATCTATTAAATAATTGGCATCAGGTAGTAGTTGTAGCAGAATGGAATGGAAATATCCAATATATTTATATTGATGGTGAACGTGTTACTACAGCAAATCCAAACATTTTAAATAAACCAAGTCTATCAACTCCTTTCATAGGTTATGATGATACTGCTTATATGGGTCCATATCCAAATTTCAATGGATTTATTGATGATATTAGAATTTATAATTATGGTATAGCTTTGGCAGATATGAATTGGCTCTATACAAACTATACATTAACTTCAGAATTATTAGGAGAACAAGAGAGAGCTGCAAAAGTAATAATCACAATAAGAGATGTTGATGGACGACCTGTTCCTAATGCTGAAGTTTCATTAGTAAATAATACAGCACCATTAGCAAATAGAACGATAATAACGCTTGATACATCAGATATGGGTATAGTGAATTTTGAAAATATTCCTTTTGGTGAATATAATGTTACAGTAAATTACACCTTAAAACAAGGAGGTATTGTTTATGAGGATTTATTGTATGATAGTGCAGAACTCGTAAATGGAGCTTTGAATTTTTTTGGTCTGTTTTGTAATGAGACTATTTATGTAGATATATGGTCTATTGATTTTGAAGTGGATGATTGGGAAGAAGATCCGATGGATTATGGATATGTTTTAGTATATAATAATTCAAATAGTGACCCATTATTAGCAAATCTGACATTAGGAACTGGAACAGGAATTAACACTTTTAGATGGTTGAATAGATCGCATTACTATTATGAAATGTATTATTATAATGAAGATTATCTTGTTAAAAAGAATTTTTTAGACTCAGCTACTATTTATCGAGAAAGTAAACTTAATAGTACAACATTTTTTGTTAATGAAACAGCAGAATTATCTGGGGGATCTGTTTATCGATCGATTGTTAATATATATGCAGAAAACTCTAGTGCTAGTAATATTGGAAAAAATAAAATTATTGCTATTGATATTAATATTGAGCTTGAAAAAATAATAAACCATTTAGTTAGTTTAGATGTTCAATATTTAGCTTCAGATAATACATGGAAGATTGTAGAGGAAGGGTCGAAAATTTATGGAACTAGTGATACTTCTGATACAATACACCTTAACATCATTGATAAATATGAAGCATATGGAATAAAATCTATTGTGAATTTTTTCAATTCAACACCATCCAATGGTATTATAACAATTAATTATAATGAAACAACTCAAGTATATGAAAAAGCACAAATGTCAAAATTAAGAATATATACATTTGATAAAAGTTCTGAAAATCAACCAATACAATATATGATCGTTAAAGTTGTAAATAGTACAGGACATAATATTGTAAATTTAGTAACAGATAGTAATGGTTTAGCAAAAGGATATAATAATGATTTGCCGTTCTGGTATTTCCATGGAGATTATAACTTTTCATTATCTTTTTATGGTTCGAATAAATCATTTTTAGTCAGTCAATCAGATAAATATTTTGATCCAGCAAAAGAATATTATGATCTTGATCCATATAATTACACTTTAGATGGTCTTGCTATACTTAATTTTAATGTTACTATTAACATAGAAGATTATCAATCACGATTTCAAGATACGGTTGGAATCAGTGAAATAAATTGGGGAGAGATGATGTACTTTGAAGTCAATTATACAATAAAAACACCTATTTTAGATTGGACGCCTATTCAAAATCCTACTTATGTAAGATATGAGATTTATAAGTTAGGGACCTCGATAGTTGTAAGATCTGGAGATATGGCTCCAGGAGATAATGGAAATTATAGTCTTCAACTAAACTCCGATGTTTTAATAGGTAGTGAATGGTATAAAATGAGAATATTTGGACGTAAGATTGGATATATAGACCCATATGATGTTAATTTTGATTTTAGAGTAATTGGAGTGAATACAGGAATTTTGTTACATGATTATAACACAAAAGATATTATTATTTCAAATAGGACTTCTGAATATTTTACTCAATCGATAAATATTACTCTTTCTTACTTTGTAGCAGGTGAAACTTCGAATAGAATCTCTGAAGCTATATTGACATATAATATCCCTGGAATTCCTGGAGAATCTGGGATAATAAATGAGGACCCCTTATCAATGGGATATTATACTTTTTTGTTTGATACTGCAATTGTTACCAATGTAGGTCAATATTTGATTGAAATAACAGCAAACAAGGATAATTACACAAAAATAGATGATTATGAAATCATTCTAGATATAGATCCAATTCCAACCGCTCTTAATGGAACATCAAGAGTTAAAATAATTGATGATATACCAGTTTTATCCGAAAAATTCTATATATTTGAATATTATGACACTATTAATGATGCAAGAATTACTGATTGTGAGACTAAATATTATGAGTGGAATAAATTAGATGAAGATGGCAACTTTTTATATGGTCCTGGAAATGAAGGAGTTGATTTCTTAATTGAAACGGTTGATGATTTATATATATTAGATTTTGATACAGAAACAAGAGAAATTGCTACATATTCTATTGCAGTTTACTTTGAGAAACAAAATTATTTGATTAAATTTGCTGACCTTACAATTACAATAGTACCACGACCAATAGATGATGATCTAATTAGATTCCCTTCAAGACAATTGAATATAAAACAAGGAGTTAAAGTGGTTATACAACTAAATATAGTTGATAAAATTACTGCTCTACCTCTGACAGATGTAAATGTTACATTGACGATTAAAGGATATAATACTATCTCAGCAACATATATGGGAGGAGGTATCTATGAATTAATTTTCTCAACAAGTGGTATAGATACATTTTTTACTCCTAAAAGTCTTTCTGCGGAAATAATAATTGAAAAGGAAAATTATGAAATAAAAAGTTGGGTGTTCAATATAGTTGTTGGTATGACTGAAATCTTTCCAGGATTTCCATTGTTTTATTTTCTAATGATCTTAATAGGAGTTGGTGCTGTTGTAGGAAGTTTGGTAGGATATCGATCAATTCAAGTAGCCAGAATACCAGAGTTCATTAAAAAATCAAGAAAGATTAAAAAAGAGATAAAATCTGGAAAATCAATATCTGATTCTAATTTATATCCTCCTAAAGAACACTTTTTAGCAGATCTATTAGGTGATAAATGGAAGAAACTTGGATTATCTTTAGAAGATATTTTAGGAACAAAAGGAAAAAAAACAAAAAAATACAAAAATGAAAATGAAACTGGAGGTGTAAAGTAATGCCAGTTGGACTAGTAATAATGAGATGGGATGAAAGAGTTGGTACAGAAATTTTAGCTAAATATCCTGAAGAAATTACAATAAATGATAAAACTCTAATGCAGGTATATAGTACGCATGAATATGGAGGTGAATCGGGTATGATTAGTTTAATGATTGGTTCTTTAAATATCGCTTCTTACTACACAGGACCAGATACAGGATATTATATTCTATTACTCTTAAATGTTGATGATGATCCTGATCTTTATGAAGGAGGTTTGGCAGATGTTGCTAGAAATATTTTGTTAAACATAGAAGATGATACATTTAAGAGTATGGTTCCTACACTATTTCGGAGATTATCTGTATATCCTACATTCAGAGAAGAACAAAAACTAGCAATAACATATGAAGAAGAAATAAAGCGAATGATAATTAACCGTTTGCGTGATGAAGGTGTTGTATCTAAATCAGAATTAGGAGTATGGCTAAGAGATAAATATAAGCAAGGCTTTGTAGATTTAGATAGCATTTTAATTGAATTAGTAAAACAAGAAATTATTAGAGAAGCATCTGTTAAAGGAATGCCTTCTGAATTATTATTTTTTACAAATGATATCATTATGATGAGAATTCCGCCTGGGAATCTAATCGAAAATCCTTCGGAAAGAGGTTTACCTGAACAATTATCAAATGATTATATTATTGAATGTAAAAAATTCTTTCAGAATTATAGACCAAGTGAGGAAGATAATTTAAAAATCATTAATATCTTAAGTGATCCAGAAGTATATGAGACAATAAGATTACTAAGAACTGCAATTGTTACAAGAAATGAACTTGAAAAGCTTAAAAAGAAAGGTGTTGATAATATCAGTGATGTACTAAAAAAATTATGGAATAATCAAATGATTCAAGTTTTCCAAGACAAACACAATAATGAATATTACACTTTATTATCAGATTTTTATATCAATAAAATCTTTCCAAAATACATTCTGAATATTATCAAGAATGAATATGAACAAAAATCTAAAGCTGATAAAGTTCTAGTAGAGTATTTAACTGTTTTAGAAAATACTTTTTCAGATCTAAAATCTGTCATAAAATTATAGAATAATTTTATTTTTTTTTTCTTTTTTTTTTGTTATGTGGACAAATTTTTTGTCAGGGTTTTGCGTAATTAAAAATGTCA
>CAZGJX010000004.1:0-80913 GCA_964525635.1 uncultured archaeon | reverse complement strand
AAGTATTGTGATTAGAAGCAAACTTTAGTTTGCAAGGATTTTTTTTTCTATTTTTTCTATTTTGTAAAAGATTGAATATTGATTTGGTTATATATGAATACTGATTTCTATTATTTTTAACATTTCAGGATTCTTGATTATACAAATTTTTATGTTATAAAAAGAAAAACATAAATATTAAATACCATAAGTATATTTTTCTCCATAATTTTCCTTTTTAAAGTGATTATTTTTAGTAATTCAAATTTATTTAATGAAGAAAATGCTATTAATCATGTAAATAGATTAGCTTTCAGTCGTAAAGCATCGACTGATGGAGAAATTAAAACACTTAATTATATTACGGATGAATTAAAAAGAAGAAATATTGAATTTAAGATTGATACTTTTCAATGGGCTAAAAATTTCATGATTCTATTGAAATCTGGTTTTCTTATAACTCTATTATTTACTATTATATATGAGATCATATTATTTTTTCCCAATATTATATGGATGATTATTTTACTTAATTTTCTATTATTAGTTATACTTCTTATAATTTTAGAGAATCTATTGAATTTAAAGCGCATAAAATATATTGGAAGAAAGAATGAATCAGATAATCTAATTACAACGATACAAGCTAAAGATTTGTATAGAAAAAGACCTGTTATTATTTTCACAGCACATTATGATTCAAAATCCTATAAATACTCAAATACCCTAATAAGAACTCTATATATAAGCATAGTATGTTCTTTTCTAATTTATTTTATCATTACAACCTTTCTTTCGTTATGGGTATTTATTACATTATGGAAAATATTGATTATAAATGATCTATTCCTGACGATAAGAAATCTAATATTTATAATTGGTTTATTATTAAGCTCCCTCTTGATTATTATTTTATTTAATCATATTAAGAATGAATCTGTTGGTTCTATTGATAATGCAAGTGGTATAGCGATTTTATTAGAATTGGTTAAATTAGTTAAATCCAATCCTCTAAATAAAATAGATATTATTTTTTTATGGTGTGGTGCTGAAGAATGGGGATTATGGGGATCAAGACAATATTGTAAAAAACATTTTGAAGAATTAGATAGTGATTATGATTTAAATAAATCATATCTTATAAATGTTGACATGGTGGGTTCATATATTGGGTTGGTTGATAAAGTTGGCTTTTTTAAAAAGAAAGAAATGAATAAAAATATAAATAATGTTATAAAAACTACTGCAAAAAAAATGAAAATAAAAATAAACCCTGAACATGATATATTTGGAGCAGGGAGTGATCATAAGACCTTTCGCTTATTTTCAAAAATATATAAGAGAAATGGATTTCAAGTATGTCATTTTAATTCAAATAAAGATATGAAATATATACATAGTATAAGGGACACACCTGAGAAATGTTCTGCTGAAACCTTAAATAATTGTATTGAATTATGTAATAATACGATAAGGAGCATAGATTTGAGAGTAGAATAATTAAAAAAAGTCAGATAATTTTTGTTGCTTAATTTTTGGATTATCAGCTAAACTTGTAATATATTCTTCAACTAATTCCATACTTTGGCATGTATAGGCATCTAAGTTAAAATCTTCGCATAATTTTATTGCTCGAGGAACATATTTATGAATTCCTCCCTTATTCACGGTTAAAATGATATTATTTCCACATTTAGGACATTTCCCTGAATTTGAAAGGGGAGGACGACGATATTTTTTGTTGCATTTTACACACCGGAACTCTTGGACTGAAAACTTACGTAAATTTCCTAAAATGTCTGGATTAAAATGAGTTGATAAGATTTTGGTTGCAACATTTTTAGCATCAACAGCTTTTATTATTTTTGCTAAATGGAGTTGAGCTTCAATTTTATCATCCATTGATTCATAAGTTTTATATGCTGTCACTTTTGGTCCTAAATTAATATCTTTGGTTGGAATATTAAATCCAATCTGTTCATATTGTTTATTTGTTCCCAATCGATTTTTAACAATATCCATTATTTCTTCAATTTCATTAGGAGAAACATATCTTTGGGTTGCTTCATAAAACTCAAGAGGATATCTATATAAAGTATCAATATTATGTGCTTCGCTATCAATTTCATTAGGATCTAATAGAGTACCAATAACGAGTGTGGCATCCATTCTCCCACCAATCTTACTTGGTAAATAATTTCTAGAAAAATTAAGTAAGGGATCTAAGAGGAGCATGACTGCATCTTCATCACCGTCGCAGTTCCTGCGCTTCGCAGCATGCCAATAAGGATGAGCATAAATCGAACGAGCAGGTGAGAATCCAATAATTCTTCCGATGATTCCTGCGCTTGTATGTGGAGCAAGCCCAACGGTGAGATGTCCTATAAGATCATCCCGTTCTTTAACGTTATAAAATCTTTTCATTTGGTAGAAGTATTCTAACTCTTCATCTAAGAATTTTGATACTTTTATAAGATATTCCGCACAGTCATCTGAAAGAAGGATATCTTGTACATGTAGTTCGATAATTTGCTCATCATCAACAAGAGGTGATCCCTTATAGTCATATTCATAACCTAATTCCTTGAGTTTATTGATTGTAATTCCTATTTCTTTTGGTTTAAAATGAGTTAAGGGAATATCTGTAGCATCATATCGAACTTCTGCCGTTTTATAAACCAAAACACCATTCCTTGCCCTTAAAATACCTTTCTCTACAGGTTCAGGTACTTTAAATGCATTAGTTAATCCAATAATCCCTTTAATTTTTTTTGGAAAGGTGATTTGAAGTTTTTTTAACACAGAGTCCATATGTGATTTAATATCAAATGATTTTTCAAATGATGCTTTTAATGGTTGTTTACATTGAGGACATAGTTTTTTTTCATCTGGATCAACTGCAGGATAAAGTTTTTTACAATTAATACAAATTGATGTTAAATCCGTATGAGATTTACATTTTGAGCATGTATTAAATATATTAATACTTTTACATTTAGGACATATCCTTCTACATACATCAATTTTTATTTTACCTACTTCAGTTTTATTTTCTTCAGCATTTCTCAAAGTTCTTTTTTTATCATATTTTCTCGAATCAAAATCATCATTTTTTATTTTAGTATTTTCTATTGCTTTTTCAAATAACCGAGAACTACCAACAACATCGCTTAGAGGAAATAATGAATGAATTCCTTTCATAGTTTTTCTTTCAGATTTTTCAGGACGCCCCATTCGAGACCCAATAAAATAAGGGGCCTTGTTCTTAATTTTAATAGAAGTTATCTTACTAAAATAAGTAAAAACATCATCTTTTTTATCAGGTTTTATAGATTTATAATCTGATAAATTGAATATTTTCTCATAAACCTTATTCATATCCGAACTGAATAAAATTTTATTATCTTTAATTTTATGAAGTACAAAAGCTTTTTCAAGGATTTTCCTAATAGATTGTTCATTTTCTAATCTTATAGAATTCTCATTTTTAATATAACTTTTTCCAAAAGCTTCTCGAAGTATTTCAAGTTCATTAACCTCTAAATTCCCCCAATAATCTGTATACTTAGGATGTAAAGGTATATTATATTCTAAAGAAAGTTCAATTGCTAATTCGGCTGTTGGAATATTATCAAATGGATTATCTATATATTTTTTGTATTTATGATTTTTATTTTCCTTCTTATTTATCTCATTTTCAAATTCTAATACCCACCATTCCTCAACATATCCAGAAGGGATTAATTGATGATTATTTTCTGCAAATTCTCCATAACCAAAAATAATATCTCCAATAAAAAGTACCTTTTTAATCATAGGAAATATTTTCTCAGCTTTATTCATTGAATCAATTCGAATAACATTCCCATTCTTTAATTTTACAATTGGAGTTTCAATGGAAGTTACTGGACACACACTAGTACTCTTACCTGGTCTTTCAATTCTCAGTTGAGTTCCTATTGCAATAAATTTATCCAACAATATCATTGATACAGGATGCATTCCTCCTGCTGCCAATCCAGTATTTCGTGACCTTCCATATCTTAATCTATGGCCTCCAATACGAGATGGGTGGCTAAATACGGGTCTTCCTGCGATTATATCTGCTATATATTTTGGATTTGGTGTTACACTTTTTTCAATTATATTATCTTCTTTGTTAATTGTTAAATTTTTATCACTATTGTGTGAAATACTTTTTAAATTTGCTAACCATTCCCATCCTTTCAAATCCATCAATTTGGCAATTTTAAGAAGTTTTTTAGCTTTTGATAAAATACCATCATTTAAAACAAGACAAGCCCCTCCGCGAATATTATTCGTATCAACTCTTGGAAGGTCTCTAAAAGCAGAAACTTCTTCATCTTCTGTAGAATCACCATTAATTTCTACAGGAAGATGTTCAACAGCAAATCTTATTTCATTATTAGTTGAAGGATATTGCAAATGTACTCTTCTATCATAGAGTTTAATTTCTTCCACATATCGTCCAATTTCTCCTTCTGTTGCTTCATATTTAGGGATATTCGATTTTTTCCTAACGAAATCTGCAATTAAAACACATAATCCCGCTGTTGTACCTCCAGCTGCTCGAATAGGTCCTGCGAAGTATAATGATAGATAACTTTTTCCTTGTTGGTCCTTTTTAATTAGAATTTTTGAAATTCCTTCTAATGGAGCACTTACGACACCCATAGTTTTTATTGCTAATCCTACTCTTATTGCTCTTTCTACCCGATCTTCTAATTTCTCAATATCTCCAATTTTTCTTTCCAAAATATCAGATACAACTTGAAAAACAATCATATCCTCTGATTTGCCTTGAGCTTTTAGTAAACGAATTAATTCTGCTACTCCTTCTGGTCCTATCAGTTTTTCTACTCTGCCAGCTAAATCTTTTGCTTGAGGTGATTCAACAAAAGTTTCAGGATCCAAACCCTTGTTTCGTGCAATTTCTGCTAAATCATAACATTCTTTTACCTTCATTTGAATATTATTGAAGTATTCTTCAACATTTTTGCTCATTACAACCATAGTATCCGATTTTTCCTTTTTTTTATTTATTAATCAGAGATTATATGATTTTATTAATCTGTATCTAAATTAAATTCGATTATTAATAGATTGTTTATTATTTTTTAATAAGGAGAGGTTCTTAAGTTACTAATTTTTTAAAAATCGATTTATCATATAATAGATAAATAATTATTTGTCTAAGAATAGTTCATTTATAATTTCGATAAATATTACTATTTAGAAAATTAATATGCTCCTTTTATTTTTTCATTAATAAAAAATAATAAAATCTATCAATCAAAAAATATAATAAGAACTAATATAAAACAAATAATATATTGACAACTAATATTCTTGAGAAAAAGAGAATCATTTTAAAAAAATTGGTTAATTCTGGTATTAATATTTCACCTTCCGTACTTGAATTGATTTTAACCACGGATTCTCCTTTTAAAAATTTAGATTTAATAATTAGAGAAACTAGTTTTAATCCGACCTTTAAAAGTCACATAACTGTTGAAACTTTGAGTAAAATCTCAAATAAGGAAATTCTAAAATCCTTAGAAAATATTAATGAAAAAAGAGAATCAAAAAAAAGTTCAACAACAAAAATAATAAAAGATATAAAGGTTAACAAACAAAAAAATGAAGTTAAAGAACAATTACAAAATAAAAAATTATTATCTTCTCCTAGTTTAAATCAAATGAATATGGAAGATACGAAATCTCAGATAAGTAAGAGAAATGTATCTAATGTAGTAAAAACACCTACAATCCCAAAAATTACTTCTGAGCAATCTATCCAGAAAAAAGATGATATATCTTTAATGATAAATAGAATGGGGGCTCCTAAATCTAAATTAATTTTTAATCCAATTGCTAAAGAAATAGAATCAAATTATAAAATAAAAAAAGATCCTACTGGAAAATTGTTTACTTCTGGAGAATACAATGATTTTTATACTCTTACCCTTGATAAATATAATCGATTAAGTAAATTAATGTCTAAAAGACCAGAAACACGTTCCTCTATAAATATTAGTAATATATCTAGGTTTAAAGAAAATACAGAAATTTCAATAATAGGACTGGTTAAAGAGATAAATCAAACAAAAAATGGACATTATTTTCTAACTCTTGAAGATTTAACTGGTAATATTAATGTTTTAGTAAAAAAAGATACAGAAATTCGAGATAATATAAAAACTGCTAAAAGAACTATAAATGATCAAATGTTATATGTCAATGGAATTTTCAAACCTGGAGAACATGGAAAAAATGGCATAATTTTTGCAAATATAATTTCAAAAATTGATATACCAATGGGAATTGAACCAAAAACTTCACCAGATCCTTTATCTCTTGTTTTAATCTCAGATATCCATATTGGAAGTAGAGAATTTGAAGAAAAATTATGGAATAAATTTATTGATTTTTTAAAAGGTAATATAAATAATAAAAAAGTTAGAAAACAAGCTGAGAAAATCAAATATATTATTATCAATGGAGATTTGGTTGATGGTATTGGTGTCTATCCAAATCAAAAAGAAGATCTTGTTATTGCTGACATTTATGATCAATATAGGAAAGCTGCAGAGATTATTTCTGAAATTCCTGATTATATTCAAATATTTTATAGTTGTGGAAATCATGAACCTGTTAGAAATGCAATACCTCGTCCAGCGGTCCCAAAAAAATATACACAAGATTTATTGGATATTAATGTTAAAGTATTAGGCAATCCATGTGTAATTCAAACTCATCAAGTAGATTCTTTAGTATATCATGGAGATAGTCTAATTGATCTGAACTTTTTAATACCTGATTTAGATAATAATAAACCTGCAGAAACTATGAAAGAATTACTAATTTGTAGGCATTTAGCTCCTGCATATGGTAATAAAACACAAATCGCTCCAACTTCCAAAGATTGGTTAGTTATTGATGAGATTCCTCAAATTTTTCATACGGGTCATATTCATATAAATGATTTTAACACCTATAGGGGCGTTAAATTAATAAATTCAGGATGTTTTCAAAGTCAAACAGATTTCATGAGAAGTTTTGGTATAGAACCTACACCAGGAATTGTTCCTGTTATTGAATTGGATACATTAAATTATTGTGAAATTAATCTAAAAAAAAATCATTAAAAATCAGAAATAATATAAATTTCTCCAATATATATAAAAATCACATTTAATTATAAAAGATCTGAAGTTGATTGATTTTAAAATCCCCAAAGAAAGCCCACAAGAATTATTATTATATATTTGGAAGATAATTGGTTTACCTTATATTACTAAAGAGGATTTATCACATTATATCCCTTTTAAGCTCTCTTTACTTCCTCCTGAAAAAACAAAAATCTTCATTAGGAAGTGTCTTGATAATAATTTTTTAAAGATTAATTTGGATAATACAATATCCTTATCTGATGATTTGGAAAGAAAATTTAAATCATGGCAAAAAAAGAGTAAGGAGAATATAAAAAAAAAAGAAAGTATTTTTAGAGATGGAGTGAAGACATTAAAAAAATTTGAAGATAATCAAAAATCTAAACTCAACATACTACTAAAGATATTTTTAGATAAAGGAACAATTAATCGTGCTGTTTCTATATCAAGTGATTCTATAAAAATATTAGAACTTAATCCTAATAAGGGTATCCTTAAAGCTGAAATTTTAGGTTCAAAGAATGAATCTTATTTGATTGAAATTTCTCTAAAAAATAAAACAATAAAGCATAATTGTCATGATTATCTTGAAAGAAGAGCTCCAAAAAAGAAATTTTGTAAACATATAGCAAAATTATTTTTAGATTTGAAAGAAAATAATAAAGAATTCATTGTAAGTATACTCAATGATATAGCAGATTCTGTAAATAATTGGAATTTTATAAATTAATTCAATTTTCTAAAAGTATTGTTATTTATTCTTATTTTATTTTTCTGTATTAAAATTGGCCTATAATCCAATAAATCCTTTATTTTGTTAATGCTTTTTAGAATATCTCTTAGAAAAATTATATCATCACATAATTTTATTATTTTGGTCGCTCCATATTTTCCCATAGATCTCTTTTCAGCTGTAATAATACCTGCTAGAGATAAATCATTGATATAATCACTTATTCTTCTTCTGGTAAGATTTCTTACACCTAAAACTTTGTTTGTTAGCTCATTATAAACTTCATAAACATCCCCAGAAATTATAATTCTATTCTCATTAAATTTGGAGATTAAATAAATAACAGTAAGAACTAATTGAGCTTGCAAAGGCATTCCCTTAATATAATCGATGGTAAAATCTCTCTCTAATTCAAATTGTGCTTTATTTACATGTTCAATAGATACCATTCTATTCTGAGTTCTCTCTGCTATTTCACCTGCTTTTCTTAGTAATTGTAAAGCTTTTCTTGCATCTCCATGTTCTTTTGCAGCTAATGCTGCACAAAGAGATATAACACCTTCTTTTAAAACATCATTATTAAAGGTTACTTTAGCTCTTATATTTAATATGTCTCCTAATTCTTTTGCATTATAAACTGGAAATGTAATATGATCCTTTCCTAAACTTGAAATTACTCGAGGATCTAAGGAATCCTTAAATTTTAGTTTATTAGAAATACCTATTAAACTAGTTCTACATGAATCTAAATTTTCGTCTAACCTTGTGAGATCATATAGAATTTCATTTCCTCCCCGTTCATTTGCAATCATATCTATTTCATCTAAAACAAGAAAACATATTGAATCTTTAACTTTATAATCTAGCAAACCTAAGAGTTTTTTAAAAATTACGTCTTTAGGAAGTCCGGTAGGTGGAATTTTTTCGCTTCCTATAATTGTATTATATATATGAGCCAAGATTCTGTATGGTGTTGAAATAATGCTACAATTGATATAGATCCACCAAGGTTTATTTGTTTTAGTATATTGAGCAATTTTTTGACTAACATAACGAATTGTAGCTGTTTTACCTGTACCTGTCATACCATAACAAAGGATATTTGGAGGAGTATCTCCTCTTAATGCACAAGCAGTCTTTCCTGCAATTTCTTCAATTTCTTTATCTCTGTGAGGTAATTCATCTGGAATATATGAGGGTTCTAATGCATTTCGATTTTTAAATATTTTTGGCCCCTTAAGATAATTTTTATAAAACTGGTCAATGTTAAAATTTTTAAAATGATTATTATTTGTCAACACTTATTTACACCACTTTTCCACCTGAAACAAAACTATTTCCGATAGAGATCAAATGATAATAATAACTTCAATTAAAAGTATTTAAAGTTTCTTATTAATAGCCAATTCTTAAAATAGATGTTAAAGATTTAATATATTTATATTAAAATTACATTTTAGCAGTAATTAATAATATTTATGTCGGGCTTATAAAAAATTACTATTAGTACAGAAATAATTATTAATCAATCATTAATATCTTTTAAATTATCAATACATTCTTCTTTTTAGTCTTTTTCTCAAACAAAACAGGAAAAATAACTAAAGATCTTACCAAGGTACATCTTTAACACCTATTAAATAAGCTATAGTATTTGCTATAATGCTCACTGCTGGTGTTAAAATTAAGAGTGAAATAAATATATTGATATCTAGAATTAAGAATTGATTTGGAAAAAATAATGCAGGTAATGATGCAAATAGTATACTAAAAACCGCAAAATCCAATTGATCTACTATCCAAAAAGGTTTACCACTCTCTATATCAAACCTTCTTTTAAGAAAAGAACCGATAAGATCTCCGAAACAAGCCCCATAACTACATAAAAAAATCCTTATCACTATAGATATAAATCCTATGGGATATCCAATCCCAACAAAATAATATTCATACATATTAGGATTATCATATAATTTATACATTCCTATATTTGAAGCGGACTGTATTATATCATAGATATTTGGCCAAAAAAGGATAAATACAATAAAAATTGCTATTGAAATTGGAATACCTATATATAAAGGACCAAATATAAATCCTTTCCAAGTCTTATGATCACCAAATAAACGTCTGCCATCGATAAAATTCTTGCCACCATCAATAGGTTTTCCTCCTCCTACAATAACCATTCCTGCATTAGAAATATAAGCAGGTATGATAAAAAGAAGGGAAAATATTAAAGTTGCTGACCAATCTGCCCAAGAAAAGAATATTGAAATAATAAGGAAATGAATTAAAAATAAAATTCCAAATGATATTGCTAATATCTCAGCTATTTTTCTATGTCTCATTTCAGATTCATTTAATATATTTGGTTTTGCCAATATAATCTTTCCTCAAATAAGAGAATATTATAGGATATTACTTAGTAAACCTAATTATATTCTAATGGAATTTTAAAACAATTAATTTTTATAATAAAATATTATAAAAGGATTTTTCTATCTTCATATAAATATAGAAGATCACATTTTATTTTGATTGAAATTTTATTATTTTGAAGAATAATATTATTTTGAAAAATTTTATTGACAGCTTTAATATAATTTCCATTCTTTCCAATAGCAATACCTCTTTCTTCAAATGTTAAAAAAAGAATTATTGCCTTCAGTTCCTTGGGGGAAGTATTGTAATATATCTGAATATCATGAATATAAATGTCTGGAAAAAAACTAAATAATAGTTTAATCAGTTTTTTCTCGTTTCTTATTATCAGAACCTTTTTTTTTTTTAAATCTTTTCTCATTAATGATAGATATACATTAACAGAAAAAAAATCTTCATTGTCAACAAAAAAAAAAATAAAATCATTACTGATAATTATATTTTGAGGAAATGTTCCTGTCTTATTATAAAAATATTGATGTAGTCTAATCTCTTGATTTGAAAATTTCTTCCTTACTGTTATATTTTGAAAAAAAAAAAATTATCAACATTTTCAAGATACATTAATAACAAATTTAATCATAAATTTTTAAACTCATAGGAAAATTAATTTGAAAAATATAATTTTATTTTGTAAATATTTTTTTTTTGGAATTAGGGATGAAACAAGCAGGATTTAAGTTTGAAGAACATACAGCAGATGTAAAAGTAAGATGCTGGGGTAAAGATTTAGAAGAAGCATTTGCTCAAGCAGCATATGCATTAATGGAGACTATTACTCCGAATTTAAATAAAATCTTTAAAGTGAAATCAAAATCAATAAAGATTGTATCTGAGGATAGAGAAGCACTTTTATTTGATTTTCTATCAGAATTATTATATATTTTTGATGTAGAGAGATTATTATTTAGTCAAATTAAACTCAAATTTATTAAAAAAGTTGAGGACCAATTCGAATTAGAAGCTAATCTTAAAGGAGAAATATTTAATAAAGAAAAACATGAGATTGGTACTGAAGTTAAAGCAATAACATATTCATATATGAATATTGAAATTAGAAATAATAATGTTGAAATTCAAGTAATTTTTGATATATAGGTTCTGATAATCTCTAAGTTATGAATATTAATATAATCGTTTTTTCAGTTCTATTATTTAATCTGTATAAACTCAAGTAATCCTAAACTATCAAGGCTATCAATAATTGTTTGTATTTTTGATTCTGGTATACCTACTTCTTCAGCTATATCTGCCACTGTGTGAAAACCATCAGCTAAATGTACAATTTCATACTGTTTTTTATTTAAAAAGCCTTGATTTATTACCTGTTTTGGAAGTCTTTTTGAAGTCCAACTTGGTTTCTGATCAGATACAGTTCTTAAATCATCTTCAGATAACACTAAACCCTTTTTTTCAAGACGAGATTGAGATTTTTTAAAATCTTTTTTATAAATTTTTAATATGGGAATTCTTATTGGAATTTCAGCAATTCTTCCCACTTTCAATAATTCATCAATAATTCCATCAAAATTCCTAAATAATCTAATATCTCCTGACCATGTATCAAGAAGATTTCCAAATCTTTCTGAAAATCTATCAATAATGTCATTTAAAACTTTATGAGTTATTTTAGCATCATCATTTTTATCTGCAGCTGCAGTTACTAGAACACCTTCTTTGAAAACCAACATTAAATAAAAAACTTGCATATCAATAACTTTTAATTCTCCTGAACCTTTTGAAAATTCAATACTAAAATCCTTTAATGCGGTTAAAAATCCACTTACTAAATCTTGATTGAATTCAATTGAACCATATTTACGATGAAGTAAACATATTCCTGTTTTTTGGTCAATAATATAAACATTATGTATTATGATAAACACCTTGATGTAGATAATAAACTTTTTTTTATAGATATCTAATAAAATTATAATTATTTAAATTTCTTTTTGTATAATGAATAAAAATCATAATATAATTGAACATTTAAAATTAACCTAATCTATAAATCAATAGAATTAACCTTTATAAATATTTATAAAAATAAGTAAGAATAACTATTTCTCTTAATCGGGATGCTTTACCAACATAACTATTGATTTCTTAATATATTAAAAGAAATAAAATAAAAAATAAAATTATTTTATAGAAAATTTGAAATTTCTGAAAATATTAAATTTAGTGTTATAAAAAAAGTGATTATATGATAAATTATATCTATTTTACTACAACTTCATCAGAAGAAGAAGCAAAGAAGATAGCTACTTACTTAGTAAAAAACAAAATTGCTGCATGTGTTAATATTATTGACAATATATATTCAATATACAGATGGCAAGGTAAAATAGAAGAAAATAATGAATATCTTTTAATAATAAAGACGACAGAGGAAAAATCAAGTATTCTTATTCAAACAATTGAAAAAATTCATAGTTATGATACACCTGAATGTGTTGGAATAAAAATAGAGAATGGTTCCCAAAAATATTTAAAATGGATATACGACGTAGTTAATTAATATTAAAAACAAAAATAATAGTAAAATGAGTCTTTTTCGAATTAATTGGATTTTTATTGCTGAGATTGTTGTAGTGCTTTTAATTCTATTCTTAATTTGTATAGAAGTTTATAAAGAGATTTCAAGGTGGCGTAAAAAATTTTCAAATCAAAACTTAAAAATTAGAATCTTAAAATTAAATGACATAATAGACAATAAACCAAGCATATTTATTAATAAAATTAAACTAATATCAAATACAAATTCTGATAATCAACATAATAGACCAATTATTCTATTTTTAAGAACAAATTATCGTAAAATTCTCCCTAATATATTAATTGAAGGATTAGCCTCTTATGGATACAATATTGTTAATATTAGATTAAAAAAGAAATTGGGTTCTACTATTAATAATTATAATAAAGAATTGGAAAAGCATTTATTGGGGATATTGAGATATTTATTTCAAAATAAAATAACTACATCCGAAAAATTTTATGTATTAAACTATTCTAAATCAAATTTTCCTTATGGACCATTTTTAGTAGAAAATAATAATGTTGGAATGATATTAATCAATCCGAGACTTAATAATACAAATATAATCAATATTGACAAAATTATAAGCAATAATAATATAAAGAATAAATTATGGTTTATTTTTAGTAATTATTCATATTTAATCTTTCCAAATTTCAATTTAAAGAAATTTAATAGATTATATAAAGAAAAGATAAATTATATTAGAAATATTCATATTCAAAAAGCCAGAATTTCTTTCAAATATTATGAAACAATTTTGTTGGGAAACATAATTCAGTTCCTTGATAATTATAAAGATTAATTTTAAATTAAAGTATAATTGGAATGTCTAAAGAAAAAGTCCAAAGAGATTTTTATAGGAAAATAGTATATACAGAAAATCAATGGAAAATTTTTAAAAAGAAAAGAGCCCACGCAATTAATTTATTGGAATTATTTGAAAGACAAAATTTAAAATCATATGTTTATGGTAGCATTGCTCGTGGTGATGTTAATGAAAATAGTGATATTGATATTATTCTTCCTTATTATATTCCATTCTTTGAAATTGAATTTATTTTAAGTAAAAATAAAATAAATAATTATACGAAAGAACTTATAATGGCTACACCTTATGATTCTATTAAATTATATATCCATTTAAGTGAATTAGAATGTATTACAATCCCAATGACTAAATTAGACCAAATATCTTTAGAATTTTATAAGTTTGGAGGGAAAATTGGGTATAGGCAATTAAAAGATAAGATTAGAGTCCCAGGAATAGACAAGAATTTAAAATTAATTCTTCCAACAAAAAATGGTCATAAAGAACAGTCTATTATTGATCAAGAGAGTATAGCTGCTAAAAAAGTTGGAATAAGTATTCATACTGTTAATGAACGGAAAAGAGTTCTTTTAAGAAGACAAAAACATGGTAAAACAGGCGTTTTCTTCAAAAGAGAATTATCTCTATATGAATCTCCTGAGGATATATTAGAGAAGATCGCCAGAAAGAATTCAATTATAAGAAAAAAATACAAATCACGATGAGAAAAAGTAATATTATTAAATCAGCTGAAGGTAACTTTTTTTTAAAAAAAAAAGGAATCCCCAAGGGATGTAAATACTGTCTAAAAGGAGTAAAAGCAGTGTTATTTTTAAATGGAATATGTCAAAAACCAAATCATTGTTCTTGGTATTGTCCAATCTCTGAAAAAAGGCGTGATAAAGATATTTCATATATAGATGAAATACGAATTTTTTCAAAAGAAGATATTATTGATGAATTAACAAAAATAAACGCTAAAGGCATTAGTCTTACTGGAGGAGAACCATTAACAAAAGAAAACTTCAACAAAACTCTTGATTATATTAAATTCCTTAAAAAAATTATGGGGAATAAATTCCATATTCATTTATATACTAATGGATTAAATTTTTCAGATTTAATAGCAAATGAACTCATAAATGCAGGTCTAGATGAAATCAGATTTCATCCTCCCAAAGATAAATGGAAAAATATTAAATATGCAATGAATAAGGGGATTTCTGTTGGTGCAGAAGTTCCAATAATTCCTAATGATGCATACGTAAATGATCTAAAACAATTTATTCTTTATTTGGATAGTATTGGAGCAGATTTTATTAATTTAAATGAATTTGAATATTGTTTTCCAAATAGCCAATCTTTGCAAGAAAGAGGATATGAATTGAAAGAAAATACAATTGCATCTGTAAAGAATAGCAAGGAAAATGCTCTTGAAATCATGAAAGAAATGGGTCCAAAAATAAACTCTCTTAACATTCATTTCTGTTCAATTAGAGCAAAAGACTACTATCAATTAAAAAATCGTTATTTACAAAGGGCTAAAAATATAAGAAAACCTTATGAAACAATTACAGAAGAAGGCCTTTTATTATATGGTTTAATTGAGGGTAATGATGAAAATTTAAAAAAAATATATGAAATCTTAATTCATAAATCCAGATTGTCCAAAAAACTCATCCAGTTTAATAAAACATCTATTGAATTACCATATTATATTTTAATTGAAGATTCTATATTAGATTTGATTGAAAAACTCATCTTACAACCTTATATTTTAGAAACTTTACCTTTTCAAAGAAAAGAATATAAACAAATAACTGAAAAAATCCCTGCTAGGATATTTAAATATGAATTAAAATAATGTATAAATTAAAATTATATTTTTATATATGAATAAATAATTGTATCTAAGGAATAATTTTCTATATCAATTTTAATAAGTTATATGAAAAGAGTTATTATTATCAGATTGATGGTAAAAGTCTAAGATTTCATGAATTAGGTACTAAACTACAATCAATATATAACTAATCATACTTAAAAAAGATTAGTTAATTTACTATTTTAATAAAATTAAAAATCTAGGTTATAAAACTTTATAAATTATCCCTTGAGGTATGAAGAAAGGGTTCAATTTAGGCTCTTTTTAAATGTATCCTATTGATTCTCTTTTCGAAAACCTTTAATAATGGTACTATTATTATATTGGTAATTATAATTTTTCGATAAATATAATCTTAAAATATTAAATAAAGGTGTTTAATAAAAGTGGCTCCACAACTTGATGATGAACTAAAAGACCAAATTAAAAAAGGCGTCCCTTTAGATAAAGTAGATGATGCAGAATTAAAAAGAAGGGAAGAAGAAAAGAAGAAACGACAAGAAGAGCTTGAGAAAGTTAAGGCCGCTCTTGAGGAGAAAGGCTAAAGTTAAAATAATTATTTTATTGTTTATATTTTCTTTTTTTTTTAATGTTTTTTAATTTATCTAATTATCTTAAATTAGAATTAATCTTATCTGGTATTTTATATTATTTTACTATAAATAATTTCATAAAACCAAAAAATCTTGAAAATTCTTGAACAGAATAAAAAAAAAGGAGAATTTACACTTAAGGTCGAAGATCTGAATGATTTATGGACATTATACAATATAATTTCAAAAGGAGATACGGTTATTGCTCTTACTCAGAGAAGAGTGGTATTACATGAGGGTGCTGCTGGTGAAAGAAAAGTTATGAAACTAACACTGGACGTTGAAGATGTATCATTTCATGAATTTACAAACCGTTTACGTGTAAAAGGAAAGATAATGGAAGGTCCTGATGATTTTGTAAGTTTTGGGTCATACCATACATTTAACATAGAACTAAACCAGACACTCACAATTATTAAAGATATTTGGATGAAACATGACCTTAAAAGAATAAAAAAGACTTCAAAATTATCATCTAATTTTATCATGCTTATTATTGCTATTGAGACCGGTTTGGCTAATGTTTTTATAATTACAAATTATAGTAATAATAAAATAGCGACAGTTAGTAAAAATATTCCGGGAAAACGCTATGAGCAATCTATGCGTAATAAATATCTTCATGAATTTTATGAAGATATTAAATCAATAATCGATACTAATATCACTGATAATAAAGTGAATCTTATTATTATGTGTGGACCAGGTAATATTAAAGATCATTTTATTGCTTATTTAAAAGAAAAAACTAATGATAATTATCTCAATAAAATAAGGAGCATTTTTGCTAGTTCAGGAACTGAAAGTGCGATATATGAGACATTAAAATCTAAAGAATTGGTTAAATTGAAAAATAAAGTAATTGCTTTAGAAGATACTGAGAAAGTTGAAAAAATTATAACTTTACTTGGAAAAAATCCTGACCTAATTGCAATAGGATTCGAAGAAATTGAAAATGCTACACAAATGGGTGCGACTGAACAATTATTTATAACCGATACGCTTATTCGTGGATCTGATAAATCAAAAAAACTACATATTGAAGGTATAATTAATGATGTAGAAAAAATCGGTGGTAAAATAAATATTTTAAATACTAATCATCCTGCTGGTGAACAGCTAGATAATTTAGGATCAATAGTAGCTGTTTTAAGATATAAAATATGAATAGAATTAAATTGAATTATGAGTAGTGAAATAGTTTATTTAAATAAAGATTCAAAAATTCCTATTTTTGGATTGGATTTTATAGGTATTATTGATAGGGGGACAAATATTGTTGAAATCAAACCATTGACTCTTTGTAATTTAAAATGTAAATATTGTTTTGTAAAATCAGGAGATTATGCTACTAATTTTATTGTTGATCCTTATTTTTTAGCAGAAAAAGTTCAAAATCTCATAAAATATAAGGGGCACCACGATATTGAAGTTCATATAGCACCATATGGAGAAATCTTTCTATATAAAGATTTATTTCATTTATTGGAATTATTGTGGAGTATTGATGGGATTAAAACTATATCTATGCAGACAAATGGATTATTACTTAGTCAAAAAATTATCAAAAATCTTGAAAATTCGAATCTAACTAGAATTAATATCAGTTTAAACACATTTGATAAGAAACTCGCAGAATATTTAACAGCTTGTAATAATTATGATATAGATTCTTTAAAAAATAATATAAACCTTTTATTACAATCTAATATAGATATATTAATAGCACCAGTTTGGTTTCCTGGAAAAAATGATGAGGATATTGAAAATATTATCAAATTTGTTATAAATCTTAGAGAAAAAGAGTATTCTTATAAGAAAATTCAAATTGGAATCCAAAAATACTTAGTATATAAAACGGGAAGAAAACTAAAAAAAATACGACCTAAAAGCTGGGGTTATTTTTATCAACAACTCAATCAATTAGAAAAAAAATATAATATCAAATTAAAGCTTGGACCACATGATTTTGGTATACATGAAAGACCAATATCAAATATTAATATTCAAGAAGGAGAAATAATCCCAATTAAAATAGTTTCAAAAGGACGATGGAAAAATGAGTTTATTGGAAAAATAGATGATAATTTCTCTGCAAAAGTTTTATTTAATATTCCTATAGAATTCTCTGAAAAATTAATTGGTAAAGACCTCAAAGTAAAAGTCTTAAACTCAAGTTTTAGAGATAGTATCATTACTACATACTTTCCTTTTTAATCTTATAAATCTTGAAATTAAGAATAAAATATAATAGGCTATGTTTTTTATAATACGTTATTGTATTCATTCAAATTAAATATTGTATAATAAATAATTGTGATCAATTATGTGTCCTATTATAACAACAGAGGATGAACTTGATTTAAGTCGCCTTGAAAAAGAGTTTGTAAAAACACTCAATGATCTTTCCAAACAACAAGGTAAAATAGTTAAAACACAGCAAAAATTTGCAGAAAATATTTTAGATATGAATATTACTCGAGATTCTATGAATAGAACAATGAGAGATGTTTATAAACAAATTAAAATGCTTGCAAGGGAACATAAATCTAATGTCAAAGATGAAGATGTAAAACTGTTAGAAAGTTTAATTCAATTTAATAACACACACATGGAAACTAATAAAAAATATTTAGAAGCTTTAAAAGATCTAACAATAGAAAAGGAGTATTTAATTAATATAAGGAGAGAATTTGCTGATGCTCTTAATGATGTTGCCGGAAAGAGGAAAGCTGTTATTAAAAAAGCTATTGATATAGATAAAGTAAAAAACAAGATGATTGAACCTGAGAAAGTAGATGAACTTGATCAAGAACAAAATGATTTACAAAGAGAATTCGATAGAGCAAGAGATATTCTCTTAAAAAAAAACGAGCATTTATTAGAAGTTAAAAGTAGGGTTAGTAAATTATGGATAAAATTAAAAGATGCTACCTCTGATTTAGGTTAGTAAATCTTATTTAAATTACAATATATTTTTTTTCTATTATAATAATAAGTTTTTTATACTCTTGATATGAAATTTAAATCAATTAACTTAAATTTAATAAATTTAACTTTATATTTATTATAATAATCAGAAATATTTTATTTTAAATTCATAACTATTATCAATAAAAGAGGCTTTATATTTATATGGCAGAAGAATTTTCAAATTTCCTCGCAGAAGCGAGAAAATCACCAATAGAAGAGAAAGTAAATGCGTTTGGTGAAATCGTAGAAAAAATAATGAGTATTGTTTTAAGAATTCCCGACTTAGTAGATCAAACATTAGCAGGAATTAACCAAAAGATGTCTAATTTAGAATCACAATTGAATAATCTAAGGGCATCAGGAGCATCAATGCCTTCCGCCGGTATGCCAAGTATTAAACCAGCACCCGGAGGGCCACCTGGAGGGCCAGGAAGACCGCCTGGAGGACCTGGAGGACCACCTGGAGGACCTGGAGGGCCACCTGGAGGACCAGGAAGACCCCAACCTGCACGACCTGCAAGTCCTGTCTCCCTAAGAGGCGCTATTATGGGAGAACTTAAAGAACTTTTTTCTAAAAGACGTCAAGGTTAGATATTATTCACTCATTTTTTATTTTTTCATCTCTATTTATAATATAGTTTTGAAAAAAGAGGTATAATTCGAAATATTAAAACTAAACTAATAAAAATATCATAAATATTATTAAAAATATTTAAATTCTAACCAGAAATTCCGAATAACCTTATATATACCATAATATTATTAACCTCAATTAATAAATCATTTAATAATAGAAATCATTAATAAATGGATTAAGTTGAGGAATCCATTGTCATCTAAACATTATCTCTTCGAAACGAAAAATAAGATAAAAGTAACACATGATTTAAATCGGCAAATCTTGGAAATTTTATCATTAATTAGAGTTATAAATAATTTTTATTATAAAAAAAAAAAAATTCAAGAACAAATTAAACCAACTATTTTAAATAAATTTCGAGAAGAATTAAAAGTAATAAAAAATGATAAAGATTGGCTTTTTAGTATACCTTCACTATTGAGTAAAATAAATGAAGATTTTATTAGTAAAAAGAAATCTTTTAGATTCCCTGATAGTATTATTCTTTTTAGTGCATGGATGACTTTAGGAATAGATGCTTTATATCCTCAAGTTGTATTTCATTTTAAATTTCCTGGATTTCAAAAAGGAGAGGAAACAAGGCATATTTTTCAATTTATTTTCTCTACTTCACGAGGTCTTGGATTTCCGATTTTTTTCCATCCATATTTCTATGGTTATAGACCTAAATTCATTAAATATTTAAATCCATTGTTTAAGTGGATTTATAAAATATCTCATTGGATTAATATATTAATCTTTCGATTAGAAAGTAGGTTTAATATGAAACGACATCATCCAGGGGAATTTGAATCTGTTATTATTTCGGAATATAAAAATAATGTATATAAAGGAATTGATACATTGGTACATGGTTATTTTACAAATGAATCAAAAATACTTGGTAAATTCTCATCATTGGATGAACTATTAAAAAAAATAACATTTTCCTATAGTATTGGAGATCATGCTATGAGTATTATAAATAAGAATATAGATTACATATTAGAAATACCAATGATAGATAATGAATTTATAAAAGAAGAATTTGAAATTGATTTCTATAAATATATCAAAAGTATATTGGATCTAAATCAACTACTTAATAAAAAATTATTATTTTATAAAAATAAGCGTAAGAATCTGATTAGATCTTTATCATTTATTGAAAAAATAAAATTCCGTCTTTATCAATCAAATAAACTACCAATTCTAAAAAAAAATACACCAATAAAATACAATAAAATTGAAAAAAGTCATAAAAATAAACACTTAATCGAAAAATTAAAAGAATTACTATGGAATACACCTCTTTATTCTCATACAATACATGAACCTTCAAAAATTATGAAAATTCTTGATTTTCCCAAAAAACTTGTAAATTTAGATGAATTTGAATATGAAATTAAATCAACAGAATCTATTTTTCTTACTTTTATAGAATTATATGAAGAAAAGGAGGATTTTGAATTCAAAGATAAGGATTTAATAAAAGATTTTAAAGGATTGAGAAATAAAATGGCTAAAATGTGGCTATTCTTTAAAGAACGTTTTTTTAAATATGCTACCAATACACTTAATAAAATTAATGATATTCCCCCAGAAAAAGAAAATTATAAAGAAATAATAAAAAAATATATAATACAACTGATACCAATTATTGCTATTTATGAAATATTCTCTAGACCCTTATCAGAATCAGTTTATCCGGAAGCAATTCCACCGAAAAGATTAATATGGGCATATTTAGCGAAATTTTTAACCTCAAAATATAATTTAATTGGTTTAAACTTAATTAAATATTTTAATAAATTAGCATTTAATAACTGGGCATTTTATATTATTAATAAAGGATTAAATAAACACGAAATCTTTGATTTTATTTTAAATCTGTCAATATGGAAACATATTCCTAATGATATAAAGAAAATACTTTTTACCAATTCTAAATAATTAATAAAAGGTAATATAATTAAAATTCTAAAAAACCTGGATCTTCGAAAACATCTTCAATATCACGCTTTTTACGAATATCACTTTCATCATGTTCTGAAAATAAAGAGTCTTCATCAGTTTTGATCCCTTCTTCTAATTCTTCAGTTTCTAATTTTAATAAAGCATCCTTTTCTAATCTTTTATATTTTTCCCCCTTAGTTTTCCATTCAGTAACTTCATTCATATCAACATCCTCCTCTTCTTCTAAAAGTTGAGCGGCTTTAATTCTGCATAAATTCGATAATAAAGAATAAGCTAAACCAAGTTCTCCCCATTCATTATTTTCTTTTAATTTAGAAATACCCTTTTCCAATCTCTGAAGTTCAGTATCAGCATAGTAAATATCAATAAAATCACCAAAAGCATCAACAGGTTCTGAAATCGAATTAATTAATACTTCCTTTTCCAAACTACAATGACCACATTTCACTTTTGCAAACCCATTTTGTTTTTTAACATTTTCAACTTTAACAGATTTCTCACCACATTCCTCAATATTTGGTAAATCCAAATATCATTGTGGGCAAGTGAAAATCTTAGGTAACTTTTTAATCCTCTTATAAGTTTGTTGTTTTCTCTTTCGTCTACCTATATCTATCACCTAATTTTTGATTTATTGAATTAAATAATTGTTTTATTTCACAAAAATAGCTAATTAAATAAAAGAAGCTAAATCTTAAATATTTTTCTAGTTCATTCTATTACTCTGATTCTTTTATTTTTCCTTTTTTTTTAAATATAACATCTTATTCCTTCTCTAAAAAAAACCTATAAGATAGAGGATAAAAAATTTCTAAGAGATAGAAATTTTCTAAATATAACCATACTTTTAATATTAATTGGGTAGTGTGGTGCATATTGATGTTGAAACTGGCATATTATTTCATGAAAACAAATGTTAAAATATCCAAGATTTTACTATCAATCATCATAAAATTTTTTAGGAGTGATTTATTTCTCTAGATACTCTTTTTGGTTGAAATATTTATGATATTACCAAATAATAGAGGATAATAGGTATGGAGCATAATAAATTATCATTAGAATATGACAAGGATTTGATTAATCGAATTCTTGATGATATTAATATGAGATATATTATTCTTTTTCAATATATTGTAAGAAATGATCTTTTTAAAGACTTAACAGATAAACAAATCACAGAATCCTATGAAAGGGTGCTAATTCTTGATGAAATTTATAAAAATAATATATTAAAATTTTGGAATGAAGATTTCATTGAAATTGCTATAGATTTAGGTTTAATGAAAAATATTAGAAATATAAAGGAATTTGAACAAAAAGATGGAGATTTCCAAATAAAATTAGGAGAAGAAACAATTACAATCGAAGAGGATATGATTTTAATCCCTGATGATACCCTTTTTTTAATGATAAATAAGAAATTCAAACATTTAACTAGAAGGAATTTTAATCTAGCATTAACAAGATTAAAAAGTGTAAGGTGTGAACATTCTGGTATGATTCATTCTTTTATTTTTCAAATTGGAGAAAATGATTACTCCCTTTCCAATGATTTATATAATATCCTAGACCAATTTGGAAATATTTATCAAGCAATTAAAATAGAGATTACTATTGAAGGATTTTATTATAGATTTAAAGAGATTTTTGATAAAATATTAGAATTTATAGATATTTACGATCCTACATTAAATAAAAAAAATATCAAAAAAAAAATCAATAAATCAATTGAAGAAAATAAAGATATAGTAAAACATCTAAAAGATGAAAAAATCTCTCTCTCAGATAAATTTGAATTTGATAAAATAGATAAAAATGAGAAAATCTTTAAAGAATGGCACTCAAAACTTATTCAAATATTAAAATTTAGATACAAAATGGATAATATTGATCAAGAGCTAGAATCAATTAGAAATAATTATACAGGGAAAAATAGAAAAAATAGCTATTTAGAATTTATTGAAAAAATATCCTTCAATGAAGATAATATTCATGATAAAATAAAAAATGATTTAATTTCTCTAAGAGAAAAGATAATAGATATCAATAAAATTATAAAAACATTAACAAAAAAGCAAGTTAAACTTTTAAATTTAGATTATGAAAGATTTCTCTTAACAAACAGCTAAAGATGTAAATTATGAAATGTCCCGCTTGTAATATTGATATGGTCCCATTGGTTGAAGGAATATATCAATGTTCTCAATGTAAAAAAATTACTAGAGATATTAAGGAAAAGAAGGAAATAGAAACGAAAAAACTGGAGAAGGGCGATTTTCAAGATGGAGAATATTTTCATCGAACTGCTTCCCTCAATTCTGATTATGAAGTATGTGAAAAAGGTCTAATTATAAATAAAACAGAAACGAGGATGTTTGCAGTTTTGATTTGCCATAGCACTTATTTAGAAAGTGAAAAATACATAAGATTATCATGGTGGAAAAAATCCTTCTATCAACACGCTGGAATGATAAAAATATATGAAGAAGAGGTATTAATTAATCTTATTAAATCATTAGAACGTATAAATAAAGATTTCGATGATTTTTGGACTTTTAAAGGGAAATTTAAGGAAAATAAATCAAAAAAAGAAGATGAAATAATAAGAGATAACAAACTGGATTTAATTAGATATAGGATAATCGAAAATCGCACATGTCCAAATTGCCAAAAAAAAATGAAAAAAGAAAAATCCCATTATGAATGTCCTCATTGTGGAGAAATTGTAATTTTAGAAGGTTATAATCAGCCAATATTTAATATTCCCACATCTGAATTAAAATTAAACTTTCAAGGGAATTTTCCTATAAACTTTTATCTACCTGTAAGTGGGATAACTATAAAATGGTTAATGGGAGAATGGAAAGCACTGGTAGTTATCTACTCAAAAGATAATCCAAATAAAAAATGGCTTAGATTTTATTGGTGGACTCGTGATCTCAAAAGTGTATTAAAATATGGGATTAATGAAATTGCAAATGGTTCAAAATTAGGTTGGAAAGCTCAAAAGGGGTCAGGAAATAGTAATCTTTATAATAAAGAATTAATTAAACCCCTAATTGATGCTTTGAGAAAATTAGCTAAAGAATTGAATTGGGATATTGATAATAATTAAAATTTAATAATATATTATGTCTGAAAAGCAAGATCCAACTTGGAAAAATCTAATACAAGATTTTATAAAAGGAATTGAAAAAGCTATCAAACAACTAGAAGAAAGAGATATTGAAAAAATACCTGGTTCTAGAGAAGCACTTTTAAGGCGGTTAAATGATATTAAAACGCATTTTCCTAAAAATGAAGGAGATATATTTAAAAAAGCTATTGATGATAAAATTCAGAACGCTTTTTTTCCCAATACACTTGATTTTACTGAAGCTTTTAAAAATATTTTAAAATCAAGAACTCATGAACAAGATTTTATTATAAATGAATTAATTAATGGCTTTATTACATCAAAAGCAAAAGCAATTGCTTCAGGAACACAAATACCAATTATTGACAGAATGGTAGAAGCATTTAGTAGTAGAAATGATTTTCATATTGTCGATCATCAATTTTATGCTATGTTCGGAGATCCAAATAAACCAAAAAAAAATATTAAAAAACAATTAGATAATCTTGTAGAACTATTTGGATTAGTATCAAAAGAATTAATTGTTGAAAAAGATAAACGTAGAAGTGAAGAAAAAGTTTATACATTTTATACATTTCCAGATGAAATTTTATACATTCTGGAAGAGAAATATCTTATTATAGATGAAAAATTAGGCTATGCTTATGTTTCTGAGGATTTTGATCGAAATATCTTTATTTGTATGTTTTTAGCGAATACCGCAATAAATCGTGAAAACTTGGATAAAATTGGAGGAGAATATACAATAAACGGTATTTCTGCTATATTTGCTTTAATCCTCCTACTTAGTTTTATGCCCAAAATATCTGTAGACGAAAATAATCCTCTTCTTAGAGATCCTTCATTTAATGAAAATAACATGAGTGTGATTCCAAAATCTTGGATGATGAAACAAGTATTAGATGATTTATTTGATCCTTTAATTAAAATAATCGCTTATCGATTAGGAGGAGGGTTATGGTTAACTAAGATCCTTGATTCTGATGTAAGAAAGAATCTAATCTCTCAAATACGGTTTCTCATTAAGGATATCAACCGCTGGATCCTCGGGGAGCTTGTCAGAGTTGAAGTGCCCATATTCATTAGCATAGGCAGTATACTAGTAGAAGCCTTAGTCTCTGCTAGAGGAGATAATGATTAAAAAAATTAAATTATTTGCATGCAGGACAAAAATATTTTCTTTTTTTCATCATATCATATGTTGATTTCCATTGGTGGTTACATTTATTGCATTGAAATGTAAAATATGTATGTTTATTAAAATATTCTCTATTTATACATCTACCATCAAATCGATTAGCGAATTTATTTATTCGTTCTATTGTTCTTTTTTCTTTACCAGAACATTTAGGGCACCAAGATACATCTCCCATTATTGCATCATCCCTCAACCACCATTGATAATTACATATCATACATTCAATGAGAAAATAAAGTCTTTTATCCTTACCCTTAAATTTGAATTTAATAGGTCTACCATTTTTATCTTGAATTTTATCAATTATTTTCTTTATATTTTTGGTAAACTTACAATTAGGACATTCTAATATTTTTTCTTCCCTGACTTTTCTTTGTATTAAATTAGGAGTTACATATAAATTAATGTTACAGGTTTGGCATATTAAAGTAACTTTTTGGTAAAATCCTCTGTAAGTTCCAGAAACTAGATCAAAACCGAATGAATTTGCCATTTTCTTATATCTCTCATATTTTTCTGGTAGATAAATTTTAAAATCATTCCAATTTTTAGGTTCAAGATCCTTTCTTATTTTAATATTTCTTTTTTTACATTCATCAATAATATAAATAAATCGGTCTTTTTTTTTTATAAAATATGGTACTTCAATTAATTTAACCTTGTTTTCTTTGCATAGTTTTCGTTTTAATAGATCCGTTTTTTGTTGTTTATGAAAAGCATCTTCATTTTTATGAAAATAGGAATGATATAGATAATGTTGTTTTCCTTGAAATTCAAAAGCAATATTCAATTGTTTACTATATCCATCAAGATGCATTTGAAATCCCTTTTTTGTTATTAACCATTTTGGAGTACTTTTTGGAAATTTAACATTAAATATATATTCGAACATCTTTCTGGTAATATTTTCATTGATTCCTGAAGAACATATATCACACCAAGCACCTCTCTTTAATGTCTTAGGTAAAATTGAAAATTTATGTCGCATTTTACATTCGATTATAATAGGATCACATTGATCTTTTCCATAAGTTTTTGAAATTAATTTACCCCCTCTCTTTTTAATGATTTTTTCTAAATTTTCAATTTTTAATCTCTGTTTTTTTCCTGCTTTTTCATGTCCACATTTTGGACACCATTGTCCCCGATTAATCAAACAATCAGGAGTAATATTAAAATTTCTTTTATGTTTTTCACAATAAAAAATATGTGTTGTTTTCATCCCAAGATATTTATTTCCTAAAAATTTACCACCTTTTAATTTAGCAATTTCAATTAATTTATTAACTTTAAATTCATTTTTCCATTTTTCATACTCTTCTATTGAATGAAATGATTCTCTAATTTTTTTATCAATGGTTGTTGGATGATATATTTTGCTAAAACCTTGATTTTCCAAAAATCTTGCTATCTTTTTAAAACTCCATAATTCTACATAGAGTTCTTTTAGTTTATCAACAGATATATGTTGAATTTTTTCATTTTTCGGTATTTTTTTTATAGCTTTCCATAATTTTCTTTTTCCTTCATATCTGTAATCAACTAAATTATGTTTTAATAAATAATTAAGATCTTTCGCAATATTAGCACGGTCTGCTTTTATTTCATCAGCTAAATCAGAAACACTATAAAATCTTTCAAAATTTTCCTCCAAAATTACCATAATTTTAATCATCCTTGAATTGATTTTTAAATTATTTTTATTAATGTTTTCATGATCTACATTAAAAAATTTCTTTAAATCCTCTCTAACGATTTTATGGAAACTAGAAATCCCCTTATTATTCCATTTTTTCTTTATGATTGTAAAAACTTGAAAAATAATCCACCTTAAAAATATAATAAAATCATGTTCATAATTAGGATTAAGTTTTAGATTCTCCTTCAGAAGGGTATGAAAATGGTTAAAATCTTCTATTTTCATATTTTTATAGAGATTCTTAAGGTAATTTTGACGAATTTCTTTGTAAGTTATAGGTTTTATTACACTTTCCAACTTGTCTAATAGTTCCTTTGTTAATTTAATATTTCTAATCTTTTTATTTAGTATTTGTTCAAATTCTCTTATTGGTTCATAGGATAACCGGGCTATTACAATAATCAAATTTTGCTTAAAATTATTTGGTAATTTTGTGTCATATAGAATTCTCTCCAACGGAGTATCATAATTATTTCTATCTTTGTCATTTTCGTGTTTAGACGATTTAAAGGAGGTGTAAGAGTCAATATTGATATCTATTTCAATCCCACAATATTGACAAAATAAACTATTATTCTCCAAAATATTATTATTTAGATCTATATCATCTATTCTTACACCACAGTTTTCACAATATAATAAAACATTCTTTTTTTGAATTTGTTCTTTCATTTAATAAAAATTTAATATATAATTATTTAAAGAAAAAAGAAATGAAATAAGAAAAAAAAAAATTAATGTAATAGATCAATCTTTAAAGAGTTTTTTTACATATGATTTAAGTTTATTATCAATTGTATTGTAGTCTTCTTCTTCTTTTACTATATGGGGGTTCACTTTTGGATTTTTAACCCAAAACTTATTTTTTAAATATTTTCCAGAATTGATTGAAATAATTAATATTGCTGAACTTAGCATCAAACATAGAACTGCTAATAAGGGACCAGTGAAAATTAGATTATTATTTAATTCAGTATTTTGAAACTCAACCTCAAAAGGTATAATTGATAAATCTAAACCATAGGGATAAAAATCATCAGTTAATACTATTTTAAACTCAAAAAGACCTTCGAAAGAACAATTATATTCAAGGAAATAATAAGTATGGTTAATAAACACTTCCTCTTCAAAATTAACTATATCAATAAGATTATTTTGGTAATAAATCTCTGTTTTTAGTGAAGAATTACCTAAAGCGAGATATTCAGAATTAGTTAGTCGAGAGATATTGTATTCAAAACATATTTCTGTGTTTACTTTATTGATCTTTTCTATTATTACTTGATCTAGTTCTGTCTGTATTTCAATATTTAATTCTTTTGTCAAGACACCATTTATATAAATTTTAACTTTACCATCTATAGAAGGAAAATATTGAGGTTCTTCAGGGATATAGAAACTTACTTGATATGATTTATCATATTGTTCCTCAAAATAAAGTGTACCTAATTGCTCATTTTCATATATTATTATAACATAATCTCCAAATTCTTTAAGAATCATGTTTTGAAATTTTAATCTTATCGTATTTACACTTCCTAATTTAATCATCTCTTGATAATCAAAATCAATTTCAAGAGGACTAAATTTCGCCATTTCTACTATCCATAAAACAATTTCTTGATTAATTACATTAAAATCTTTAGATACTTTGAATTCTTTTATATCTTCAACAAATAATAATTTAACCAATTCATATATCTTTTCAGAATCGAATGGAAAATTTAACTTTAATAGTTCAGAGATTTTATATGAATAGTAGATATTAATAATATTTTCATAATTTAAATGATTTGAAATGAAATTCTTAATTTTCAGAGTGTTAAGATCATAAAGGTTTAGAGTCTGTAGTATATAGATCATAAAATACGTATTTTTTAATGCAAGTTCTATATCTGAGCTATAAGATGGTTGAAAATAAACTTCCGAATCTGTTTCTTTTACATTACTTTGTAAATAATTGAATAAGGCTTCTTTATTAAAACTCATATTAGTTATAGAATTTAAGCCAAGAATCTGAGAGAGTAATTCTAAGCATTTGATTGTATAGTAAGAATTTTCTAAGAATATGAATTTTTCTTTATTTGTTGTATTCAATTGGTTTAATCCTTCAAAAGGGATAAAACCCCCATAGTAAGGAGAATTCTCATCCATATATTGGCAATTTAATATACTATGCAATAATTCAGTTAGATTATGTCTTCTTGAAAAATCATCCATTTTAAAAATATTTCTCAAAGAATCCAATGCTAAATAAGTATGTTTTTGAGCATTTGGATAATCAATTTTTGATGTGAATATATGATTTCCAAAATTATGAAACTCTATAGGAAGACAACGAAAATCTGAATATGCCCTATCTAAATTTATACAAGCATAAAATCCTCGACTAGGATCATTATCTGAATCATAATAAGATTTCTCGATTTTTGAATAAAGATCTTGGATTTCTAATTCAGAAATTCTATCATGCAAATAAAATGATCTTATTACTGTGTTTAAAGTAGATTGAAGAGTAAACGTGTGAGGTGTTATACTATATCCATGATTAGAGGTAAAAAGTGATAATGCTTCAGAAATTTTATTTTTATTAGATTCATTTAATATATCTATATTACCTGATTCTTTTAAAGATCTGATTATTTGAAAAGTATCAATTAATTGAAGTGTTTCGGTTTCTGTAGTATGAGACCATAATCCTATACCATTCTGATTTTCTAATAAGAATGTAATAATCTCTTGTTTGCTTATATTCAAATAATTAGTAATAATAGAAAGATCTAATCCTAAACTACTAGCGATTAAATTTGAATAATTATTAGATGGCAATAATCCAGCAAAATTAAAATAATTCTCATTTGAATCATATAAAAATCCCAAATATGAATAGAAATTATTCATATCAATTGTCTCCTTTAATCCAAAAATGTCAAGAATCTTTATTGCATAAAAACTTGAAAGAAGATTTGGTTCAAAACAATTTAGACTATTAAAATTATCATTATTGTCATTGAGAAAACCTCCAAAGAAGATATCACTACTCATGTCACTTTGCAAACTGTTAACAAAATTAGTTATATTATTTTTTTCCCCTCTATTTAAACTCCAATCATTATTTAACAAATCTAAGGTAAGAATTGCGAAATAAGTGTTGTCTAATGTTGGTAATTTAAAAAATGGATGAATATCATGATTAAATGGTTGTTCTATAAATCCCCCTTTATTAGGATTAAAACAACTCCAAATAAAATCAATAAATTTCTCTGAATTTATTAAATCAGTTCTGTTTAAAATATTAAGAGATAAAACAGCATAGCAATTTACTTCTAATACTGAATTTAAAGAATAGTACTTTAAATTAAAGTCTGTGTCCAAATAATGGTATGAATAATCACCCATAAAAAATTGTAAATCTTCATCATATTGATTTATTATATAGGAGACCATTGAAGTATGGTTAGCTGAATTTAATTTTCCAATAACATCTAATATATATAGAGCATAAAACATTCCTTGTAAAGAAGGGGTGTAATATTGATTATAATAGTTATTTTCTGAATATTGTTCTATTTTATCTTTAAAGAGATCTTCAATTATATTATAATTACTTTTTATACTAGAGCATAATAATTCATTAGTAAAGCTAGAGGATTCAAATTTATCTTCATTATAATGCATTAAATCTAAGTTTGGAATAAAATTAAAAATTAAAAAAGCTAGAATTATTAAAACAATAAACTTATAATGTATTTTTATAAAATATTTCATTCTTTCCCACCTGTTCTAGTAATTAAATCAATACCTCCTCCGATTAATAATAAAAAACCACACCAAAAATAACTGAAAATCATAATTAAAAAACCCATAATTCCAATTAGTACAAAATGAATTGGAATAGGTTTGTTAGGTCTTATTGAAAATAGCATTACTATTTCTGCAAATATCATTCCAATACAATTTATTATAATATATGTGAACCCTTCTATGTTAATTAATTCAATAACATCAATAATATGATATAAATTTGTGAAAGAAAAAAAGAATCCACCAATTCCTCCAATTAATGTTAAAAATCTAACTAAGTATTGATAATTTCTATTTTTTATCATAGTACTTCATCATTTATTTAGAAATAATTATGTATTATTTCTAGAAAAAATTAGATAGTCATATTTAAAAAAAAAAACTTTTAGCTGAATTAATTGATCAAACTTTGAAATCTATTATATGGAAATGTTTTAATTACATATTAAAACTAAAAATGATAAAATATTAAGAAATATGTTAAAACTTAAATAAATGTAGAAAGATTCTTTATTAAAGACATAATCTTATATTTCATTTTTCCTAGTATCAAAAAATGAGTTTAGACAAAAATCCTCAACGTCATTTTTTCTTGAATGTAGTTCCAGATTCTTATTTAATAGGAATTTTAAATAAAAAGAACTATTCGAAACAAGAATTAAAAAAAAAATATTTAAAAGTTTTCAAAAAAGAAGTAGAAAATCCAAAGCAAAGAATTAATAATCTTCCTCATTATAAACTCATTGAATTTTTTATAATATGTAATATATTATCAATCAGTGAAGAAAAGGAATTATTTTTTCAATTTCGAGACAGTACTAATCCTATTTTTTACTTATATAAATATAAGGAACATAATTTTGAAAATACTACTGAATTAAGTAAAATAATTAGAGCATCATTTAAAGGATTGAAATTAAATGAATATTGTAAATTTACACTAAAATAAAGAGTTGAAAATGCAGATAATATATCTAATCTAAGGTTTAAAGAATTTAAATTATTAAATAAAAATATTTGGAAAGAAAAAATTATAGAGTTCAAATTCGATTTTTTAGAGAAAATAAATTATCTTGATAAAGACTATATTCCAAGTTATGTATATTCATTAAAGTTTGGATTATTTTGGATTGATATTATAAATCATTTAGTTATCATAAAATGCCAAGCTTATAGAATTGTTGAAGCAATAATTAAATTTTTTGAAAAATTATTTAAAACTGTCTTTTGGAAATTTAATTTACAGAAAGATATTATAGATAAGATTTTTGATTTTAATGAAATTATAAAAATAGCTCTTGCATCTAAAAGAGAGATTGATAATTCATATTTAGATTCTATTATAATAATTGATAAGAAATTTCCCGAAAAACAAAAAGAGCCTATATATGCGTTTTTAAAAGAATATGAAAGGAAGATGGGAACCTATTTTACAAGTATTAAAGGATTTTCCAAGAAAATTAAAATAGACGTCTCAGAGGTTGGTAAAATCTCATTAAAGGGAAAGTATATTAAAATTGATAAATGCAGAGATTGGCTCATTGAGTTATTAATAGAATTAATGAAAATACAAGATGAATTTCTTTTAACAAAAGATTTTAGTTTATATATTAGATCTCATGATTATATCAAAAGAACAAAATTATATAATTATATTAGAAGTAAGAACGCCCAAGAAAAATTATTAGAATTAATAGAGAAAGTAATTATTTTAAAAAATAATACAAAAATAGAATGTGTAGAATTTCTATTTCCTTCCGATATAGCATATTATTTTCAAGATTTTCTAATCAATTCTGTTAATTCTAGATGTCAAAAAAGTGATTCTAATGCAATTCTTCAATGTCCAAACGAAGATTGTAATTCAACCAATTTTATAAAAAATAAAAAGAGTGGAAAAGATAAATTAATAAAATGCATTCAATGCAAAACTGAAATATCAGAAGAAATAGAAATTGAATGTATAAACAACCATAAACAATATTTGAATAAAAATGAGATATTTGCATACATCTTTAGTTTAGAATTAAAAACAGAGATTAATAAAATATTTAAAATATTAGAAATTGGATTTCTGATAAATAACGATAAAGAGATATATTATATTAAAGAGAATAAGCTATATAGAACTATTAATGAAAAGAAACTTTTATATCAATGGAACGAATTACCAAGTTTTAAAAAAATCCCTAAAATAAATGAGCTTCATCTAACAATTCAAAAAGCTCAAACTCAAAATATAACACAAATTTTAGAAAAATGCAAAGAATACAAAGGAAAGTGTAGAAATTGTCATTTGCTTAAGAATTCTGAAATTGATTGTATCTCTAAAATTTTTTCTAAACTATCTAATGGTCAGTCACATCCTCATAGTGGATTGGAGTTTGGAGATTTTGAATTTTCCCAGAAATTTTCTACTGGTCTTGAATTAATTTATGGAATTGCAAAGAGTTATAAGAAAACATCTAATGATAATCTTGAATACATTCATGACATCCCCTTTAGCAAATTAACTTTTAAAAATAATGATAATTTATTAGAACAATTTATCGAAGCATGTTTTAATGAATCAATTAGTTTTGTATTAATTGTATCTGGAAGAGTTGTTGACACTCAATTAAAAATGGCATTAATTGAAATCACTAAATGGAAAAGTAAGAAATTAGTTATTATTACTCCAAAAGATTTGATTCCAATCTTAGCTTTTTATTTTAAGAACTATAATGATTTTAATCAATAAGAATAGGGGATTAATTATTGATTTTAAGAATTCTTTTTAAATTGTATATTTTAAAAAAATTCATGTTATTTTCACTAAAACCACATTTTTTATTTTAATTAGTAGAGGGATAATTGTCATAATATTTATAATATCATGAACCTATTCAAGGATTTATCTAAAAATTAATTATTTAATATATTTATTATTCAATTATATAATCATACTTTAGCTAAAATAATTTAAAGACAAATTCATGAAATGAGTAAAAATTTGGTTAGAGAGATTGATATGTATATATATTCAATGAATATGAACCACCTAAAGATAACAATTAAAATTTAGTAAAATAAAGTATAACTTTATTCAGATTATGTATTTTCGTTCTCTTCAGTAAAATTTTTTAGAAATGTTTTATTTACAAGAATAACTTTTTTTTCCAAATATTTAGATCTATTCAAATTCACTTTATTGAAAAAAAAGAAATTAAAAATTAATCTGAATATCGGAATGAGATGATAAAAAATTCGTTCAGAGAAATGGACTGATATTTTGCCACGTTATCAAACATTTCTTAGTCATATGAGGCCGATTCTTCGAGAAACAAGAAGAATTATCGAAGATTTAGATCCTGATTTATTGTATGATACAGAAGTTCTGGATAAAATTCGAGAAGAGGAAGAAAAAAGAAATGTTCGTAAAGTACGTGCATTATCGGAATTCTCTGCCATGTATCGATCAAATGTTTATGAAATAATGAAAGATTTTATTATTAAATATAAGGATAAAATTACACTTATAGATATTAAAGATTATATTATTGAATTCCTCCAAGAATCTGTTGATGCTTTAACAGTTCTTGGAAATATATCAAATCCAGATCAAAGAGATCTTGAAAAAACATATTTATATAAATTAACAAAATTCATCGAAAATATTTTATTTCCAAGGGGTAATACAATTAAAATAACATATGAAAAATTATTAAATTATGCATCAGAATTCTATGAATCACAAAGACATTTATTAAAATCTCATACTTATTATAGAGAAGAATTAGATAATCCAGATTTTTTTATAATTCCAGGTTTATCACCAAAAGTTTATCAAATTATTAATAACATTACATCATTATACAACTTAGATCCTAATTATGGACCCTTTCCTGAGCGAGATAACTATGAACTTCCTTTAATTTTGAAAAATGATATGTTTTTACCTTACATTGATTCAATTGCTAATACAGAACAAGAATCTATAGAAAGTATAGCTAAAAGAATAGGTCTTCGTGTTATAGATGGTATCTTTTTAGGTCCAGAAAATAAATTTGTTGATATATTGATTGATAATAATTATTTAAAAGAAAATAAACAATCTGATGGAGTAAATAGATTAATTCCACAATTTAGTAATGAGACCCTTATAATATATTATCTAGCATTCGCTTCAAGAAGGAGAGGATTTTTGTCTAAGGAACTTATAAATTGGATTGCAATGAATTTTGCTTTTTTAGTCTATATGGGAATATTAAAATGGAAGCTCTCAGATGAGAATATCTTTTATGCTATTTTTAAGGATCTTCAGACTAATGAAAAAGTTCTACCTTATTTAATGAAATTAATCTGTTTTCCAAATTACCTTGGATTAGATAAAACAAAAATTAGAGATTCTCCTCAATATAGAAAAGAAATTTTTAATTTTATTGGTTCCCAGATAGATAATCTTCAAGATCTAATTGAAGAAGTATCACATTATTGTAAAAAAATTGATAAAGAAAAAAAAAATAAATAAAATAATAGAAAAAAGAGATGCATAAAAATTACTTATACAGACGAAGAAATAAAGGATAGATTAGGTAAATATGGTGCTGTTTATTTACCTGATGATATTAAGGAAAGTATTGACGATATTAAGGGAAATGAGGCAATAAAGGAGAGATTAGAAGATTTTTTCAAGGCTCTTAAAAAATATGATGAAGTTTCTGTACAATTAAAAAAGACCAAATTATCTCCGAATTTAACTATTTTATTATATGGGCCACCAGGCACAGGAAAAACATCTTTAACAAGAGCATTTTCTAAACAATATGAACTTCCTATGTGTGTAGTTGAATCCGATAGATTAGTATCACCTTTACTAGGAGACACTATAAAAAATATCAGAAATGTTGTGGAGTTATCTGCTGAAATTGCCAAAGAAAATGGTGCATTTGTTTTATTTTTTGATGAGATTGATGCTATTGGCTCTGAAAGGTCAAATATACATGAAGTCGGAGAAATAAAACGAGCGGTCATATCATTTTTACAGGTTATTGACCGAGTTAATTATGAAGGAATAGCCTTAGCTATAGTGGGTGCTACTAATCATTCTCATCAACTTGATTCTGCAATGTGGCGTCGATTTACTTTTCATTTAAGATTCAATTTTCCTAATTATGAATTACGTAAAATGATTATAGAATCATTTTTAGATAAAATAGAGAAGGCTAATATTGGTGTTGATAGTAGCATTCATGATTCTTTAGATAAAGAATTTAAGAAGATTAAAGAGATCCATCAAAATTTAGAATCTAAATTAAATAGAAACATTTCTGAGTTTGAAGATAACTTATTATGGAATGAAGTTGATAGAAAAATGCATAATGGCGGTTTATTAAAATTAACAATTGGATATTCTGGATCTGATATTGAAAGAGGAACAAGAGTTGCTTTATTTAAAGTAATCCAGACAGGACTCCTCACTTACGATCTTTTTCTTAAATCAATTCAGCTTGTAGGTGGTACAGCAGTTCATGTAGAAAGACAAGACATAGTAAGTATTTCAAAACAAACAGAAGAAAAAAATCTAAAATATAACTTAAATAAAAAAAAATCAATGGGTCCCAAAGAGATTTAAAGATATTTGATTATTTTAAAGGTGATATTTATGGAATCTAAAATATTTGATCTTGACAATATTAGGAAATATTTTAGTCCAATTGAAGAATTGCATGGAAAATTAGACTCTCTTCATTCTATATATGATAGATATATTGAATTGAGTGAAAATATAGAAAATAAGATAGATAAAGAAGATTTAGTATTAGTTATTAAAGAAATCTCTGTAAACGTAGAAAATATAAATCATAAGTTATTGGATATTACACAAAAAAATTTAAATAAATTTATTATATTTCAAGATACTTTAATTAAAAAGTATAAAGATATTTATGCAAACCAATTAAAAAGAATAAACCTCAATAATAAATTAACTAAAACCATTGGATTGTATTTAATTGAAAATAAGAAAATATCAAGAATAATAGAAAAAATATCTTATATTCCCTCAATAACTGCTAATTATTGGTCTGATTTACTTGATTCTCTTCATAATAATACATTATTCTTAAAAACGATAGATAAGATTTATGATTTTTATAAAATTCTAATCAAGAAAAAATTAAAAAAAAGAATTTTAGAAATTCCTGAGGATACTGATCCTATAATAATAAAGGATTTTAAACAAGCTTTTTTAAAAAATCCTTCTCTTACATTTAATCAATTTATTATAAATATTGAAAAGGAGTTATCTGAACAAGAATTAAAAAAAAGAAAAGTTTTAATTGAAAAAGCAAAAGAAAAGCAAAAATTAGAAGTACTAAAGAAGACACAAGAAGAACAAAAAAAATCATATGAAGATTATTTTAAATACTCTGATAAAGAATTTCAGAGGAGAAGACGAAAAAAAAAAAGAGAAAAACTTTCTGAAATTGCTGAAAAACCCAAAAAAGAGGAGAGTTTAAGTGAAGATGTAGCAGAAAAAATAAAAAAATTCAAATCAAAATTTGAGAATACATTTGAAGATAAATATCTGATTCAGGAAGATGATAGTAAAGATCCTATCAATATTATTCGTGAGAGAAAAAAGAAAAAAGAAGAAGAATATAAGGAATTTATAGACAAGTTAAAAAAATAATAAAACTGTGGTTAAAAATATCTAATAATAAAATTGAAGTTTCAATTGGAGATAAAACAATTCCTATCAAGGATAAATACACTTTAATTTCAGGAAATTTTGAAAAAGAACAGTTAAATTCGTATAAAATCATTGAGAAATTTGAATCTTTTGAAGATTTTGATTCTATACCAATAGATCATTTTCTAAAGTTTTTAAGTGATATTAATGTTTCCTATAAGAAATTAGAAGAATATAATATGATTTTAGAATTTTTAAACTTGTTTAGAATAATCTCAGATAATAATATCTCAATTCTTAGTGAATATATTAATACTTTAGAATCATTTTTGTCTATTTTAGACCTTAATCTTTTAAGATTTAAAAAAAAATCTTTAACACATGAATTAGAATTATCTAAAATTAAAGATAAATCAAGTATATTATCAGCAAAAACAGATCTATTAAATAAATTAAATAAAAATATAATTAAAACCGAGGAAAAATTATCTTTTTTAGGAAAAGATTTCTTTAATATAAGAGATCAGAGAGATCAAATCTTAAAAACAATTGACAAAAATAAAAACCAAATTAGAGATCTATCAAATCAAAAAAAACAAAAATTCAGTGAGATCAATAAAATTACGAGAAGTATGGAAGATCCTAATTTTAAGAAGGACAATTCTTTTATGGAGACTGACCTATCTAATTCAGAAATGATAATGAAACTTCGAGAGGAAGCAAAATCGGTTCATGATGAAATTAATCGAATAAAATCAAATCTAGATCTTGAAATTGAAAATTTAGATAAAATTGATCCTAAATTTAAAGTATATGAAAAAGACTACAATTCATTAAAATCTACTATAGAGAACCAAGAGATTCAAATAAAAAAGATCCAAAATGAAATTAAACAAATTTTATCTGATAATAATCAAGATCAATTTAATAAAATAAAACCTCTTCAGCTAAATAATATTAGATCTCATGAAGAAATTCAAAAAGAAATGGATTATATCAACAGAGAAATGAAGCAAATAAAAAATTCTATACAAGATTTTAATGAAAATAATATTAAAAATTTCAAAAATATAAACAATCAAATTTCAAATATCATTAAAAATATCAAAACTAATAATGATAATTTAATTTTTCCTCCAGAAATTAAAATTATAACTTCAAGTATTGCAAAATTTAGAGATCTTGAATTATTAACGAATAACATTGAACAATTAATAAATCAGTTTTTAATTACAATTAATTTAGAAATAAACTTCAATATAAAAATAGATAATAAGGATAAAAAATTTTTAATTCAGCCTAATTTTATTCGAAATAATAAAGAATCATCACTTTTTAAAGAATTAACAACTCCGGAGAAAATTTTCTTCGTAGTTATGTTTTTTATTTCTATCATGATTGTTTTAAATAACAAAGATATCATTTTTTCAAATCTCTTTATCAATCAAAGATTTAATAAGAGAGGGTCTTTATTTAGAACAATAGAAAAAATAGTCCCAATATTTGAGAGTAATAAAGATTTAAAAGATTTCAATCTTATTTTTTTAATCTCAAATCTTGAAATGAAAAAAACTATAAATAATATCAATTTAATAGAGATTTAGAAGAGAGGTTAATAAAAGAATTGCAAGATGATTATATTCAAGAAACTATAAAAAAAATAACTAAGCTTATTCTAACTAATGAGCAAAAGATGGTTCGAGAAGAAGACCTGATTAATTTATGTGATCCTTCATTGGATTTTCATCAAATAATAAATTTCATTTATGATAATCTAAAAGAAATTGGATTTGAATTAATAACAACTAAATTTTTAGAGCAGAAATATTATATTTTAACATCAGATGGAATAGATGATACTATAACTCCTAGTCAATATGGAACTCTTGCTTTAATCACAGCATTAAGTAAAGAGATTGATGAAAATCTTAAATTTTCAGATATTAATGAAATTTTTTCAGAAGTCTGGGACTCTGATATAAAATTCTTACTAAAAAATGACTATTTAAGAAAATTATCCATAAATGACTTAGAGATCATTCAAGTTTCACCATTAGGTAAAGCATTAATGAAAAATATTATTCAAAACTTACAATTAAAAAATCTAATTGATGTTTTTAAAAAAGAATAATAAAATTAAAAAGACTAAAATTATTCCAGATCCATTTTAAATTGTTCAAAAATTTTTTTTACTCTATCTGCTGATGGGCCACTACCTCTAACTCCATCTTCATCGACAAGAATTTTTCCATTTAAGATTGAAATCATGTTTTGATCTTCAATATAAGAAACATGACCTTTTGAAAATATCGTAGCAATTCGATCAGCTAAAGCTTGCATTGGAAATGGCTCTTCTTCAACAGTCAAGTATTTATAATAAGAACTTCGAATTAAAATCGTAGGATAATCTTTATTTTTTTTATCTTTTGCGTTAACAAGGATAAGATTTGAATTTTCAGATACACCTTTTAATTGACCTACAAAAAATTGTTCATTATCTATATATACTTTTACGATTTTATCTATTAATTTTTGTAATTCTGTATTATATTCTCTGCTAATTGACATGATAGACTATATTATTCATTTATTTTATAATTTTATAAAGTAATCTTCAATTAATGAATTTTTTCTTCTATCAACATATTGATTAGATTTTCAATATTTTCACCAGTTATCGCACTAGTATTAAAAATTGTTAGATTTGGATTGATTTGTTTTGCATCATTTATCATATTTTCAAGATTAATATTAATAACATCTAAAAGATCTATTTTATTAATTATTGCTATGTCTGATGATTTAAAGAGAATTGGATGCTTTTTTATAACCCATTCTCCTTCTGTGATAGATACTATAACAATCCTCTTATCAACTCCTAATATAAAATCAGAAGGACAGATTAAATTTCCGACATTTTCTATAATAATGGTGTTATAGTCATGTATATCAATATTATGTATGACTTGAGAAATATGATAAGCATTTAAAGCACATTCTCGTCCTGTATTAATTTGTATTGTTTTTACTCCCATTTTTTCAATTCTATCAGCATCAACTCTAGTAGCTACATCTCCGTTAATGACTAAGGTTTTATATTTATTCGAAATATTTTTTAGTATAACTTCTATTATAGAAGTTTTTCCAGCTCCAATAGCTCCAACAAATTCAAAAGATTTTATATTATTTTTCTGAAAAATCTTATTATTATTAGCAGCAATTTCATCATTATTTTCAATTAAATCTTCGTTTAATTCAATAATTCTAGATAACTTTGCATTTTCTGGCATAAATATATTCTTTAAAAGTTTGGTTATCAACTTCTTTATTATAGAATAAAAAAAATAAAGATATGTTATTGATAATTTTTATGAATTATTATACTATAAAAAAAATAAAATTACATTATTTTTCTAAATTTATATCTAAATATTAAATATGAAGCTAATAAACCACCTAAATTAGGTAAATATAATGCGAAAGGTAAGGGACTCATAATAAAAGCAGCAAATAATACAGCAGGAATAACTTGTAAAAGTACTAATAATAATAAAAGCACTTTTCCCTTCATCCTTATTGGAATAAAGAAAAGCAACATTGTCATTTCTGAATTAATATTAAAATATATTAAAAAGGCTATAACTCCTAATAATCCACTATAAGCTAAACCAATTGGCATATATATTTCTTCAAGTGATAATAATTCAATTGGTAACCAGATTAATACATATATAATAAATGCAAATAATGTACAAAGTAAATATAATTGTAATAAAAATTTACCTCCAAATCTCAACTCAATGATTTTAATCATATTAAAAAAGATAATTAACATAATAAATAAAATGAATAAACCAAATATGTCTGATGGAGTAGTACTAAAAATAGAAGTAAGAAAAGTCCAGTAATGATATTGGAAAAAACTTCGAGAACTAAGACAAATATACTCTGATAATTCCTTTATAGAACCAAGTATAGAAACTACTAAAACTACTATTATTAAATAAATACCTATCGATCTTATATTAGAATCTTTAATCTGGTGTTCATAAATCTTCCGTGCATTCCTTCTCTGTTTTTCTTGTTTTTTCAAAAATTTTTCCATTTTTTTTCCTTCACTTGAAGGAGAATATTTTATAATCTCTTTATCCTCGTACTTAATGTCTCTTTTCTTCCTTTGCGTTGAAACTGTCGGTGTATGTTTTATTTCAAAGGTACAATTATGATTTTCTGGAAGTCTATGCTCCTTACAAAATGTTCCACCACAATATTTACATTTAAATGGGAGATATCCCATTTCATCCCCACAATGTTCACAAAAAGGCACTTTCCTGACCTATACTTTTTCAATTTTTTATTGAAATATTTTAATTACTTTAAAATTAAAATTAAAAATAACTCCTATGTAATTAATGTTATGATAATTGATAATTTTAACTAACAACTATTTTTATAATTGAATGCTTGAGCATATGCCATTATATTAATTAAAAAATTAAAAAAAATTATTTTAAAAAATCAGATAACTTGATAATATGGATTAGTTTCAGTGGGTAAATAAATACAGAGATAATTAATTATTATTAGAATAAGCATAGATATAACAAGTAAAAAATATACCTTTTTATTCCATTTAAATATGTTTTCTCCATCTAGAATTCCAATGGGTATTAAATTAAATAGACCAAGCATAAAATTTAATGATGCTGATAATCCCAAAAATAGATTAATTGGATAAATTGGAACCAAAAATGAAATTATTAATATTATAGATCCATAGATAAGATTTATTAAAGGTCCAGCTGTTTTACATAATCCTGTTTTTCTATCTATTTTATCCAAACCTAAAACCACTACGGCACCAGGCAATGCTAGTGAAGGTAATGCTTGGGTTCTATTTACTAAAGACATAACTCCCATTATTAATCCAAATACTGTTATTATCATACCAAATTTTAATAATCTAAACTTAGTCTGAAGGCCAAAATGAATGGCCACTTGACGATGCCCTAATTCGTGGAATAGGAATGCTGTTGTATAAAATCCTCCAAGCATAAATATTATCCATCCATATCCACTAGCATTTAAAACAGCTTGTTGATCTGGTCTGTAAAATCCAATGAGGCCAATAATATATATTAAAAGACATCCTATTAATAAATGCGTTAATTCTGAGTGATAGGGTAATAGAATTCCTTTAAACTCAATACCAGAATTTGGATCAAAAGCATTTTGAGGTACATTTGATTCTCTCCTATACCATACAAAACTTCCATCAGTTCTACTTCCTGAGAGCGATTCAGCTTCATTTGAAGATAATGATGGATGTGAAACACCTTCAAAAGTAGAATCTTCTTGTGATGATGAAAAATAAGGTACTGTTTGGTTATTTGAATTGAATTGATTATTAATCATTTCTCCGGCTTCTTTAACAATATTACATTCATGATCTATTTGTTCTTTATGCAAGTAACAATAATATTGACCACAATTATTACAATAATTTAATTCCTCATATTCTTTTCCACAATGATAACAATTTGGCATATTATATACAACTTTTAAGCATTAAAATATAAAAAAAACATATTTATCCTATAAGATTAAACAATAATCAATATTTAAACATTTATTTGTTATAAATATTAAAGATATTTGATAGTTAAATTATAAATTCAGAAAATTTAATTCTTAAAAAAAATAATATGTTTTAAGAGAAAGATAAGTTCAGTATTTTTATATGACAAGCACCCCTACTTCTACGAGAGATGGTCCTTATTCAACTAATACACTTGCATCAAAAAAATTCCTGATTATTTATATTAGTAATATTTGGATAAGTTTCTATTTGCTATTAATAGAATCTCTTCTGTTTTGGAAATTAGTTGAGGAAAATAAGCTTCTATTTTTTTTACTTTTACCTATTCAAATCCTCATTGGATATTATATTATTGTTGTATCATCATTTATTGTATCAAAATTATTTATAAGTCTAATAAATCTAATTCATACACCTAAAGAAGGAGTATTTGAAAGAAAGAAATCAAATCGCGATTATTATTTCTGGAGTTTACGAGCTGTAATAAAAAAATGGCCAATATGGACTTTAAGTCTTATTCCTTCATCATTATTAAATAACGTTTTTTTAACGTTATTTGGAGTAAAAACTTCATTATCAAATAGTATAAACAATGGAAATATTGATACAGAATTTATTGAGTTGGGAAGTAATATCATCATAGGTAAAGGAAGTTTCATTAAATCATGTATGATCTTTGGAAATTATTTAGTAATAAAAAAAATTGTTATTGATGATAATGTAAATATAGGCCCTCATTCTTATGTATCTCCGGGGACAAATATAAAAAAGAATTCTACTCTAAACACGCTTTCTATGACGAAGATAAATCAAATATTAGAATCAGACTCAATTTATTCCGGATACCCTGCTGGGAAAGTGTGTAATAATACGGACCTCTCTTATGACTTATTTAATGATTCAATAGAAGAATCTGAAGAAGATAAAATCCAATCAAATGAAATTTTAAATTTAATAACACAGAAAAAAATACCTGAAAATAAATTCATAATGAGAATTCCAACATATATTGGTATTTGGGTACTTGTTTATGTAGGATCATATATAATAGTATTTTTTGGCCTTTATCTCTATTTTGCTGGTGTTTTTTATCCATACGTATTAGCATCACCTTCATCCTCCCCATTAATTATTACAAATATTTCAAATTTGATTCTTGTTTTCACACCATTAATCTTATTATGTTTTCATATTCTTAATATCCTATTAGTGGTGTTGATCACTAAATTCTTATATTATATAATAAGTCGAATTAATAAACCAAAAGAAGGTATATTCCATTGGTCACAAAAAACCGTAGATTATGATTTCTATTTCTTACGTTCTTTCTTACTCAGATATGCAAAATGGAAAATCCAGAGAGGCCCCTATCCGTGGTTAATTAAGCCAGTATTCAATTATATTGGTGGATGTTCTATTGGTAAAGGGACTGTAATTGAAGATATGTATCTTTCTAAAGAATTTATAAATATTGGTGAAAATTCTTATCTTGGGAAAATATTACTCACAAACCAATTATGGGATAGAGTATTGACTGTAAAAGGAATTAAAATAAGTAATCGTGTGGTAATATGTGATGGATGTTGTATTGCTCCTGGAAATGTAATTGAAGACGATGTTACCATATTACCATTCTCAATAACATCCAAACATGAACATTTAAAAGCAAATAAGATATACTACGATGCTCCAATTAAAGAAATTCAAAATAAGGACGAATTAATGAGAATTTTAAATATAGAATTTTATTAGTTTATTTAATAATGATAAGGTTAAAACAATAAATGAATTCTGATACAATAATCAAGGGAAATAATCTTAGAGAAAATCGTTTTTTTATTTTAAAAATCTTATTAGTATGGCCAACGGTTTTTTTCACTTCCATTGTTGCTTTACCGTTTTTAGAAATCTTTTATAAAATTTTTAATTTAGTTACATTATTTTTTATAATTCCTTTTTTAATTATTATTTACTTTGGTTCTTTTGTCCTATCTCTTGTGTTTTTCGCAAAATTATACTTAGTTTTATTTAATCTAATTCATAAACCTAAAGAGGGTATTTTTAAAATTTCTGTATATAATAAAGATTATTATTTTTACTACTTGAGGAAAGTACTAAAAGAATTCGTGATTAAGATTTATGATTACTTTCCACTTCCTTGGTCAAAACTTTTTCCTTTAAAGTTATTTAATTTAAAAATGCCTTCTAGCACAGGAGTTCTTGATAGTTATATTGATTCTGATTTTATTGAATTTGGTGATGAAGCTATTTTAGGAGAGGGTTCTATTATTTTAAGTTCTCTGATTATTGGAAATAAACTCTTAATTAAAAAAACAATTATAGAAGATAGAGTCACGATTGGAGCCTATAGTGTAGTAGCTCCTGGAACCATAGCAGAAGAAGGATGTATTTTAGGAATGGGAAGTTATACAAAAATTAATCAACATCTTGAGAAAGATTGGATTTATGTTGGAAGACCTGCTAAAAAATTGAAGAAAATACTAAATAATCACAAATTAGAAGAATAAAATATTAGATATTAAAAATAAGATAATTAATTATTAAATTTAAAAAGTTTTTTAATTATAGAGATCTATTCTATTTAATCCTAAAGGTTGATTATAAGAGTGAAAAAAAAAGTGTTTTGTCATATATGTGAGAGATATGTTGAACCAAAACGTAAACAAATAGATCAAAAATATCATGAGATTTGGTTTTTTATTGTTATTTTAACATTTGGATTTGGTTATCTAGTTTATCTTATAAGGAAATACATAAAAAAAAAAAATTCATGCCCTTTTTGTGAAGATAAACTTGATTTGAAAGTACTACAAGAAGGACCAATAGGATAGGAAATTTTCATAGCTCTTGAATCTTCATTTTACCTCTACATCTTGGACAAATTCCATCATTTTCATTTAAATTTTTCTTTAAAATGGTTTTTTGATAGTTACATTTAGATTTTGGACAGTTAAAGGTATATTTTTTCAACTTTATGGATGTTTTATCCCTATCTAACTCAATTTTGGATTCTTTACTCTCATGTAAATTTCTTTTTATCTTTTTCTTTTTAATGTTCTTATCTTCTGAATTAATCCATTTATCTAAACTCAATAGAAATCCTCAATTATTAATTGGAATTATTAATTATAAACTCATTCTAATAAGTGAATTATACCTATATAGATTATTATAATTATTACTAATTAAAATTGATATAGATTTTAAATTTAATATTTTTTTTTAATTATATACTTCTTTAAAAAAATAAAAAAATGAAAATAACTAATTAGGTATAATTTTAAAATACTTGTTCTTTTCCTGCAATTAATCGTTCTCTTAGTTTGATTATATTTTCATTGCTTAATTTCTCTTCTGATACTTCAGTTGCAATTTTCTCGATACTTGCGAAGGATACATTATCACTTGGAATTAAACTAATGGATGTAACCCAAGGATCTGTTATTGGACGCCCTATCTGAGATAATAATTTAACATGGGCTTCCATAATGTCTCCCTTTCCTCTTTTATAAATTTCTCTAGCTATATTTGTACTGAGTATATTATATATTTTTCCAACATGATTAATCGGATTTTTACCGCAAACAGCTTCAAGAGACATTGTACGACATGGTGTTATTAAACCATTACTTCTATTCCCACGTCCAACTTCACCATCATCACCAGCTTCTGCGGAAGTACCTGTAATTGTTAAATATACAAGATCTTTCTCAATATTATCACCCAAATTTACCGCACAATTACAATTTTTATCTGGGATACTTTTAGCAGCAAGATCTAAAACTGCATCTCTCATTTGTTCTGTATAATTTGTATACTCGCTTCTATCATGTATGAATTTACTAACCATAGCACCGCAGACAGTAATATCCACATCTTTATCAACTCTCTGAACCATGACTTTAATATCTTCACCTGAAGCAGGACATTTATCTTTAAATTGGTCAGAATTAAGTAATCTTTCTGCTTCTAATGCAATTTTCTCTACATCTGAATAAGGAGCATAACCCACTCCAAAACTCGTATCATTTGCTAATGGTACACTTTCGAGGGCATCTGATTCTTCAAAAACACCTGTCAAATCAATTGAACCTGGTCTTACAGCATAATCAAATTGTATGTGTTGATTGGATGTAACATCAATATTTCGAAAAGTATCTGAAACAACTTGTCTACAAGCATTCAAACAAAGAGTTGCTACAGGAATATATTCTAATTTATTATCTCTTAAAATCTGATTTATTGCTCGACCTACGATTAAAAAATATTCTGGTTCGATAATTAAACCTCCACCATATTCAGGTTTAGAAATTCCTCCGACTAATGCTGCTTTATCAACATTATGATGATAATACCTACCAAAATTTTCAAAATAATATTTACAAAGCGCCCTAGAACACGCATCTGCAGCAGCATCACAAACAGAATCTGGATGGCCTACTCCCTTTCGTTCAACAATCTCTGGAAAGTCACTTTCTTCGATTGGATCAAATTTAGCACGATCGATTTTTAACATTTATTCATCATCTAATTATTTAAATATCGACTTAAATTATCTTTTTAAATTATTCATCAAAAAAAAATTATTCTAGATATTGATAATAGTTAATTGAAATTGAATTCTACACTTATAAAAGAAAGCTTGATTATTAATTAAAATGTAATTCTTTACGTAGAAATTTTTCTCTATACATAACTAAAGATAATTTAAATAGAACTGATAATTAACAACTTTTAAATAAAGATTATTTATATATTTTGAGATTGATTTTCTTTATCTAATAATTAAATTAAATGCCCAATTTGAATAATAAATATAAGTTCACGTTTAAGATAGTCTTTATTGGACATCAAGATTCGGGGATAAGTGGATATTTAGAGAAATATACCTATAAATTACCTTTTAATAAAGAACTATCTATAGGTTTAGATTTTGATATAAAAGACTTAAAAATAAAAAATAATGCTGTTAAACTCCAGATATTGAACATCACAGAAGATAAACATTTTGAATTCCTCTTACCAAAGTTTTTAAAAGGTGCTAGTGCTTTGGTTTATTTACTTAATTTATCTAATAGTGACTTTCTTAAACATACAAACAATATAAAAGAGATATTTTATGAAAAGTCTGAGAAAAATACAGCTAAGCTAATATTTTGCATGGTCACAACTAAATATAGATCAAAAATTATTGATAAAAATCTAACAACAGTAATAAATCACATAAATCCAGATGTATTTTATAAAATCCCTTTAGCTAATTATAGAAAAATAAATAAATCAGTAAAAAAAATAACAAAATATCTATATAGACGCTATAGCAATTAAAATAATAAAACAACAATAGAAAAAAAAAATAAATCAATAATCATAGACTAGGATTTGTTGAACTACCATCACCTAAAGGTTTTGGATTCGTAATTCATCGAAACGAGCTCAACGAATTTCTTGAATCTTATATTTTTTCCAAACACTTGATATTCCGTAGTCCCTATGGTAGAATGATGATGCTTCATTGGTTATCTAATTTATCATCACTATTTGCTAAAGAGAATTCCTTTTATTTAAAGATAGGGTATGAGAGATATTATTGACTTTCAAATTATTTTATTACATAATCCATCCTAAAGAAATGAGATTTTTCTGTTTTTATGAAAAAATTTTTTAAAACCATGCGATATAATACTAATAAGTAATGGAAAAAATAATTCAAAGAATAAATCAGCTATTAATAGAGGCAAAATTCGAAACATTTGTCTTTGATTTTCAATCACATATAAATAAATATTGTTATGATTTAATTGTTAAAAAGAATGATACAGTATTTATAATAAAAGTAGTTCAAAATATTGATAATATAAATGAAGATATCATAAATGGAATAAAAACTCTATCTACTTTGCTTAAATCTAAACCTCTATTAATCGGACTTAAAAATAGATATCAAAAACTTGATGATAATACAATTTATATCAGAAATGATTTACCATTTATTACCATAAATACATTAGAGAAAATCCTTAAAGAAAAATCATATCCAATTATATTAGCTCGTAGAGGGGGTGGGATTATTTTCCTTGATGGAGAATTAATGAAATCTTTACGAGAAAAAAAAAATATCACCAGAAAAGAACTATCAGAAGAAATTGGAGTTACAAAAAGAACCCTTTGTTCATATGAAAGTGAAAACATGCGTCCTTCAAAAAAAGTTGCTGAAAAAATAAGTGAGGTTTTAGACTCAAGTTCTATATTTAGAAAAATAAATGTTCTTAATTGGGATATTAAACTAAATTTTAACATAGAAAAAGTAAAAAAAAAGGAAGAATTGACTCAATTTGAAGAACACATTCAAAATATCATTGAGGATATAGGTATCAAATCTTATTGGTATAAAAAAGATATTTTCCCTTTTGATATGTTAATCTCTTCAAAAGACTTGGGTATTGATGGTCAAAATCAGTTTTACCCCTTATTTTCTGATGTAACAAATATTAAAAGCAATATAAATAGGAATAGCTTGAAAAATTTATTCAAATTTACCAAATTATTTCATAAATATGCTCTTTTTATTGTTAATAATGATGTAAAAATTCCAAAATACTTCTCTGAATTAAGAATTCCCGTAATAACTATTCATAACTTAGAAAAGATGGATGATGAAATAGAATTTATCAATTATATCAGAAAAAATAAAATTCATGAGACTCTTAACACTTCATAAAGATAATTTATATTAAATTTATTGAAAAACTGAAAAAATGCAAATGAAAAAAGAAAAAAGGATTTTATTAGAATTATGGATGATCATCTAATATGTGGAATTGATGAGGCCGGGAGTTGAAAAAGTAATTCGCTTTTTTGCCCGAAAGGCCCCGTTTTAGGTCCTATGGTGTTATGTGGTGTATGTTTTCCATATACTAATCTTGATTATTTATATAACATTGGTGTTAAAGATTCTAAAAAACTAACATCAAGAAAAAGAGAAATTTTAGCTAAGTTAATAAAAGAAAATTGCGTTTGTTTTAAAGAAACACAAGTTTCATCTCAAGAAATCGATAATAGGATATTAAAGAATCTTTCTTTAAATAAACTTGAAATTCTTAAAATGGTGGAAATAATTAATGATTTAAAACCAGATATTATTTATATTGATGCCGCAGATGTAGATGAAACTAGATTTGGAAAATCAATAAAAAAACTCTTATCTTATCATCCAAAACAAATCATTTCGAAACATAAAGCAGATGATCTATTTCCTATAGTCTCTGCTGCTTCAATAATTGCAAAGAATAAAAGAGATACTATAATTAATGATCTTAGAGAAAAATATCTCAATCTTGGTTATAGTGATTTAGGTTCTGGTTATACTTCAGATAAAAAAACAATCCATTTTTTACGAGAATGGATAAAAAATCATAAGGATGTTCCTCCATTTGCTAGGAAATCATGGGAAACAACAAAAAGAATATTAAATGAGGAATTAAATAATAGAAAAATTACTCAATATTTCAGTTAACCTACTTTTCTAGCGATTAAAAATATATGTTCAGAAGCATATTTATGAATATTTACTGTTTCTAAAATGTTTAATCCTGCTTTTTTTAACTTGCTTTTTTCTTGCTTGTAGATATTTTCTGATTTTGAAATACTATCAATGGACTGAGATTTTATTGCTAATAATAATATTCCATCTTCTTTTAAATAATATTTACAATTCCTAATTGCGATTTCTGATTGATTTGGTTGAGCTACATCTTGATATATTATGTCAATATAATTAAAAATAGATTTAGCATAGTTCACAGGATGACGAGCATCTCCCAAAATAGGTATAACGTTTTTTCTTTCTGATGTGTTTTGGATAAGTTGTCTTATACTTCTTTCCGCGAATTCTACGGCATAGATAATTCCGTTAGGAATAAGATCTGATAAATGAGAGACAGTAGTACCAGATGAAGCACCTAAATAAAGGTAGGTTTGACCATTTCTAAGAAATTTAGTTGAAGGATTTTTTAGAATAATAGAACATAATTTACTCCTATAAGGATTCCACTCCCTATATTCAATTCCATTATCATTGAATAATCTCTCTCCATAAATTCTTTTTCCTACTACTAAGTTTTTAGTATATAATTTAGGTCTCTCTATTGGACCCGAAATAAAAAGGTTGTTTATCTGAGGATGTTTTCTAATCTTCATTTTTCCCATTTCGATATATTCACTTATAATTATTAACAATAGTTCTAATTTTTCTTTAATTTTGATACTTTTCCTAATTTATCTCTATTTATATATTCAGGATATTTTTCCTTAATTTCCCCTATTTTAATTTCAATTTCTTTTGATAAATCCTCCCCAATGAACTGACCACCAAAATAATCGATCTTAGAGGCAATTGCTAATTTTCCAGCAATTAATCTAGCAATATTTCCTCTTTGATGAAGTTTACTACTTCTAATTTGTTGCCATTGAAATATTAATCCATGCTTTGGTAATTTTTCACCTGATCTTAGAAAGCGATATAATGCATTTTCTGCTCCTAGTAATTGTATTCGAGACGCAGGCATAAAAGCTAATTTTTGGAGCGTTCCTGCCTTTGCTATCAATTTTGCACCTATTAAAGCCCCCACAATTGCTTTCATATTTGGTGCGATTTCATCCATGAGCCCTTCTAAGTGTAATTCTAAATTAATTCTATAATTTTCCATTGAAATAATCAGATCGGCAAAATTCTTTACCATCATAAGATCAATTTCCGCTCCCATTGATTCTAAAGTCATATTAAGAATATTATCTGTTTTATCTTGACCTATTTCGAGATTTTGAAGGAATTCTTTTGATATATTTTTTCTATGTCCAACTTCAGAAACAATTTTAGCTAAAACAATATTATCCTCTATTATTTTATCAGTCAATTCTGGAAAATGAAGTCCATACCATTCTTTTAATCGGTTTGAATAAAGACTAATAGTTTTTTTTAATATATTTAAAGTCTCAATAATTTGGACAATAATAATATCTTTTTTATCTCCAACTTGTCTAATTTTTTGTTTTATTAATTCTTCATTGATATATTTATATTGATGTAAAAGTTCTTCTTGAACATCATCTAATCCTATTTTTCTTAACTCTTTCTTTAAATTTAATCGAAAATTTTTAAATTCTAATGAATTACGTTTTAAACTTGTGTTAAATTCATAATTTTGGGACGTTAATGTTTCTAAATCCTCATTATCAAAAATAAATTCATTAAAACCAGAAGTATTCAATTCTATAAGTAAATTTTTATATTCTTTTTCTAAAAGGATTTTTTGATCTATATTTGAATAAAATTTTATAATTCTTTGTTTATCTCTGTTAAAATCTCTAAAATTCAGAAGGTTTCCTGCATTATCAATAGCAAAAATCCCTATTAATGTATTAATGATATAAGCTTTCATTTTCACTATATCTTGCCGTTAATTTCAAATAAAAAAATGACTATTTATAAATAATTACTATATTTTTTATAAAACTATGTTAAATGTAAAGATTTCTAATTTAAAATTAAAATCTCCTATAATTTTAGCTTCTGGTATACTCGGAGTCTCATTTTCATCTATGAAGAGAGTAATAGATGCAGGAGCTGGAGCAATAACCACAAAATCAATTGGGCCAATACCAAGAAAAGGTTATAAAAACCCTTCAATTTTCGAAATTCTTCCTGGAACTTTTATAAATTCTGTAGGATTAGGAAATCCAGGAATTGAAGAATTTTATCATGAAATAAGAAAAATAAAAGAATATAATTTTCCTTTAATTGTTAGTATATTTGGAGATACTTTTGATTCTTATTTAAAAGTAGCATTGAGAGCAGAAGAAGGGGGTTGTGATGCTATTGAAATAAATATTTCATGTCCACATGCAAAAGTATCGTCTATTGGAATAAATTCGGAGCTAACATATTCTTTAGTTCAAAAAATAAAGAAAGAACTTAAAATACCTCTTTTTGTAAAATTAAATCCCAATGTCACTGATATTTGTGAAATTGCTTTAGCTGCAGAAAAAGGAGGTGCTGATGCTGTAGTAGCAATTAATACAATTGCATCAATGGTAATAGATATAAACACAAAAAGACCTATTCTCTCTCATGGAAGTGGAGGATTGTCGGGTAAAGCTATTAAACCTATTTCTATTAAAAAAGTATATGATCTTTATAGAATATTGAAAATACCAATTATTGGATGTGGTGGTGTTTATGATTGGAAAGATGTCGTAGAATATTTCCTTGCTGGGGCTTCTGCCGTCGCAGTGGGTACAGCTTTACATAAGGGAATAGATATCATCTCAAAAATTAATGAAAATCTTATATTATTTCTACAAGAAAATGAGTATAAATCAATTAATAATATTAAAGGTCTAGCACATAGTTATAAAACTCAAGAGGTTCCTGATTTTGACTGAGAATATGATACAAATAGTAAAAATTATAAGGGTTATTGATGAATGTAAAGATGTTAAAAGTATACTATTTAAATTAGATAAGAGTCTAATACCTAAACCTGGACAATTTATTATGATATGGATTCCAGGTATTGATGAAATTCCTATGTCAATCTCTGATTATAAGAAAGATGAATATTGGGGAATTACAGTAAAAATTATTGGTGAATGTACTAAAGCACTTGCAAATTTGGAAGAAGGAGACTATATAGGTGTTCGGGGTCCATTAGGTAATAGTTTTAAAATTCCTGAAGATAAAGATAAAAAAATATTTTTGATTGGTGGTGGGATTGGATTAGCACCTCTTAGATTTTTATCATCTGAATTAAAAAAGTATGGATATTCTTTTAAAATGATTATAGGTGCTAAAAAAGAAAATGAATTAGTGTTGGTACATAAACCTGATAATATTGAAATTTCTTATATCCATTACTGTACTGATGATGGAAGTTATGGTCAAAAAGGATTTACTATTGAGATTTTTAAGGAAATAATTAGTAGTTTTTCTCTCGATGAATTGAAAAATACTATAGTATATACCTGTGGACCTGAAATAATGATGTTAAAATTATCAGAAATTTGCATTAAAAAAGATATTACGTTGTATGCTAGTCTAGAAAGAATTATGAGATGTGGATGTGGATTATGTGGATTATGTGCTCTTGATCCATTAGGACTTCTTGTTTGTAAAGATGGACCCATCTTTAAAAGTGAGGAACTAAAAAAAATAAAAGATTTTGGAAAAAATAAAAGAGATTTTTCAGGAAGAAAGATTAATTTGAATTAAATTCTTTTTTTCATGGTTTTTCATTTATGTGATTTAAATTATCTAATAGCTTATCGTAGAATTTTACCTCTTCCATTTCATACTTCATGATTCCTTGGACTCTTCTGATTCTCATTTGTAACCCTGGGATTAGTTCTGTGTCTTTTAGGTATATTGCTAATAATGGTTTTTTCTGATTCATTGCAAGATGTATTTCATCTTGTGTGTTATCTGATTCATTAACATTAGGAGATATAAAAGAGAGGAAGATATTGCAATTCATTAACTTTTCAGCAATTGTATTGCACCAATCTGTAGATAAAGGAATACCCTCATCATACCATATATTCAATCCATTTTTATATAAATTTTGAATGATTGGATATACATCTGCTTTATCCTTGTGTGTATAACTAACGAATAAATATGGGTCCTCTCCCATATAAGCTGAAAATGGAGGTTCTATATATATTTCGGTTGTTGATTCCTTTAAATTACTTTTTAAAAATAAATTTAAATCTTTTTCATTTGTAGGAAGCTTTGAATTTTCAAGTGCAGAAAATTTTTTTAATATTTTATTTACTAATTCTGGATGTTTCATAATTTTACCTATAACATCATACGAATCAATAACAATTTTCTCGGGATTGCCTTCTTTAGTCTTTACTTTAATATTTCTTAACATTAGATTTACTATTTTTTTAACTACCCATGTTTCAATATCATCTTTTTCTTTTGATATATCTTTAGTAGATTTACCAGCAAAGTCACCTGACCAATCTAAAATGACTAGGTTTTGCTTTTCGTAGATATATATTTTATAACCATCTTCAAACATTATTGCTGGATCTTCTTTAAAAAGACTTTGAGTTGCTAATAAATCCAATCTTTTTTGAATTGTACTATAATATTTATTTTCAACATTGAAAGGTAGATCTTCTTTAGTTAGAATCTTCTTACTAATTAGCATTAAATATATTGCCATCTGATGTAAACATAATCCTCCTGGTTTTCCAATTTTACAATCACAATCTCTATCAATAGTTTCATTTAGGATTTCTATTATTGATTTATGAGAACCATATTTTCCTTTAAACCAAACGGTAAAACCATTCCCTCCACCGATTACTGCGGCATTTTGTACTGTCTCAACTCTACTCTCCCCACTTATTAATTCAACCCCTTTTTTCATCAGATCTTCTACAAATTCACCTTCAAGCTTAGAATATATTTGATTTTTCTCCTTCTCAGATAATGATGAATTAATCAATTTAATCAATCCATCTTTTTTCAATTTGGAATAACCTTTTATTTTTTTTTCTTTTTTATCATTATCTTCGCATTGATCATTGAAATTATAGATTATATCTTTAATTTTAGAAACTGTAATAGAATAAAGAAAGGTGTTGAAATTTAAAAATTCTAATTTATCTTTATTGGAGCTCTTTTGTGACATATATTTAGATATTAACAATAAATAAAAAATTATAGGAAATTGAATATATGACAAAAAAATTTTTTCCAATAAAAAATTAATATAATATATGTTTGAAAATTCGGAGGATTTGACAAAATTAGAACACCTCTCAAAAGAAATTATTAGTTATTTAATGAAGAATCCTCAGAGTTCTAGAAAAAATATTACAAATATTAAAGCAAGACTAGGGAAGAAATACAAAATTGAAAATGTTATAAAAAATGCAACTATTCTAAAGTATGCTTCACCTGAAGAAAAAGAATTTATCACTCAAATATTAAAAAGAAGAAGAACTAGAACTCTTTCAGGTGTTTCTGTAATAGCAATTATGACGAAACCCTTACCTTGTCCTGGAAAATGCATTTATTGTCCAGGTAAAGAATCACAACCTGGTGATAAGGTCGCTCAATCATATACAGGTAAGGAACCTGCTGCTATGCGTTCAATTCATTATAATTATGATCCTTATCGCCAAGTTCAAAGTCGTATACATGATCTTGAAGTAATAGGACATAACGTAGATAAAATCGAGCTTATTGTAATGGGTGGTACTTTTTTATCAACTGACCTTATTTATCAGCAAAATTTCATTAAAGGGGCCTTAGAAGGAATAATTGAAAGGAGAGTTGAAACATTTAAGGAAGCTAAAAAATTAGCAGAATCCTCTAAAAGAAGAATAGTCGGAATTACAATAGAAACTAGACCTGATTATTGTAAAGAATATGAAATAGACAGAATGTTGGACTATGGGACAACTAGAGTAGAAATTGGAGTACAAACTATTTATAATGATATATACAAAATTGTAAAAAGAGGCCATGAGACACAAGATAGTATAGAAGCTATAAGAATGGCTAAAGATGCGGGATTAAAAATTAATGTTCATATGATGCCCAATCTTCCCACATCAAATATTTCTAAAGATATAGAGATGTTTAATGAATTATTTTCTGATCAAAATTATAGACCAGATATGTTAAAAATATATCCGACTGTTGTTATAAAAGGTACTGAATTATATCAGTGGTGGAAAGAGGAAAAATATACTTCATATTCTTTAGATGATTTAATAGATTTAATTGCTAAAGTTAAACAAAAGATCCCCCCCTATGTAAGAATTCAAAGAATCATGAGAGATATACCCGCTAATTTAATAGAATCAGGGTGTAAGAAAAGTAATTTAAGACAACTTGTTCATGAAAGATTGAAAGAATGGAATAGCAAATGTAATTGTATAAGGTGTCGTGAATATGGAATTAAAAGAAGGGGTATAATTGAAAAAGAGGGATTTCTAGAAGATGTTAGATTAAATCGTATTGATTATGAAGCATCTGAAGGGCAAGAAATATTTTTATCTTATGAAAATAAAAAGGAAGGATATTTAGTAGGATTTCTTCGATTAAGAAATCCGTCAGAATATGCTCATAGATCAGAATTAAATGATGGTAAAACTTTAATAGTTAGAGAAATAAGAGTTGTAGGTGAACTTGTACCAAAAGATTTAAAACCTAATCAATTAACACATATTCAACATAGAGGATTTGGAAAATTATTAATGAAAAATGCAGAAAAAATCTCAAAAGAAGAATTTAATGCAAAAAAACTAGCTGTAATTAGTGGTATTGGAGTTAGAGACTGGTTTTATGAATTAGGATATAAATTAGATAACCCTTATGTATCAAAAAAAATATAAATTAAATATTATTTAATGAATCCAATATTTTTTGGGCATCATTTATCATTGGACATGGCTCTTTCATCTTATCCCAAAGATTAATTGCATCCGTTATAGCTTCTTTTGCCTTATCTAATTCATTCATACGTCCTAAACCTAAGCCCAAATAATAACTTCCCATCCCTGCATAATAAAAATCATTTCGTTCAATACTTGTATTTTTAATCTGAATATAAAGTTCTATAGCTTTGGGATATTCTTCTTGTTGAAAATATATTCCTGCTAAATTTAATTTAGTTATATCTCTTAATCCAAGTTTTCCATATTGCTCAGCCATTTGAATCGTTTGATTATAAATTCCAACAGCATTCTTATATTCTCCTAATTGAACTTTAATATTTGCTAAATTTGTTTTAGTATTTAAAATAGCCCCTATATCATTTAATTCCTTGAAATAACCCAATGCTTCATTATAATAATCTAAAGATATATCGAATTTTCCCAAACGATAATATACATTTGCGATATTAGCTGTGGTATTTGACATCGCTTTAATTTGCCCAATTTCTTTATATTTATTATAAGCTTTAGCATAAAAGTTCAATGCTTCTTCATGGGTTCCTTGTTGATCTAAGATGATACCAAGATTGTTTTGAATATTTGCGGCTCTTGCTTCTAATCCAATTCTATTAACTTCAATAAGAGCATTTTTATATATATTAATTGCTTGATTTAAATCTCCTTGTAATTGGGTAGCAATCCCCATTTTCTCCCAAATATCAACTGTTAATAAAGCATCTTCAAGTATTTCTATTATTTTATTTATTTTTGTTAAAATTGATATTGCTTCTGCATAATTTCCATTTTGAATCATAAAATCCGCTTTCATTAATTCCACACGCACCATTCTGGATTTATCTCCTACAAGAAAAGCCTTATTTCTAGCCTCTTCAAGATATTTAAATGCTAATTCATTTTCTCCTTTATCAAAATTTATTTCTGCTAAATTTCTTAAAGCTTCTGACAAGAAACTATTATCTCCTAGACGTGAAAAAATTTTAATAGCTTTCTCGATATTATTTTCTGCACTTATAAGGTCGCCCATCTCTGATTCAGTAATAGCAATACCTAAGCTAGCTTGAGCTAACCAACTTTCATAACCAAATTGAACAGAAAGTGATATACTCTCATTATAAATATCTAATGCTTCTTGAAATTTTCCAGTATTATTATAAAAACTTCCTAAATCGTTTAATGAGCTAATTAAACCCTCATTATCACTATTTTTTCTCATAATTTGGACAACTTTCTCCATATTTTTTTCTGCTTTTAGAAATTCACCAAAATGATGTTGCATCCTTGATATTTCATGTACTGTTGTAAGATAGCCATCAAGATCATCTATATTTTTAAATAAATCTGAAGATTTTTGATAATAGGATAAAGCTTCTTTATTATCTCCAAAATGTTTTAAAATTTTACCTAATTCCAAATATATTATTGCTAAATTACGGGAGCCTATTTGATGATTTTCTCTATTATTAATTAAATCTACTAATACCAATTTTGCCGCTTCATAGGCTCCTGCTTCAATACCTATGTCTGAAAGAATAAGTGTACTAGATATTTCACCTCGTTCAATTGCCCAGCTTTTTGAATGATTTCGAATTTTTTTAAGTTTTCCTTCCTTTATTTCATTTAATTGTTCTTGTGTCATATCTAAATCATTAGGAGGACTTATAAAATCAGGAAGGAGTCTTTTAATATCATTTAGCCAATTAGGTAGAGTACCAAAATCAATAATACCACGATCTTTACCATATAATTCGACTAATTCAGAAACGGATTTTAATGGTTCTATATTACTTAAATGAAGCCAAGCAAATCCTGGCGAATTTTCCATCCTTTTTCGAAGACCCAAATAATTAGGTTCTGCTTCAAGGTCTGCTCCTGAGTATCCTAAAAATATCCAAAAATTTTGATAACCAATTAGATTTAAAGTTTTTACTATTTTTGGATCTAAACCCCTTTTTCTCTGTGCTAAAGTGTCTATACATGTTTCAGGATGAGTAGCTGTTCCATGTAGCTTCAATAAGATACATGGTGTTTCTTCATTTACGGAATTATTTAATAAATCATAAACTCGTTCATAATCTTTTGGATCCACACATACTTTGAGAGGAATATTAATAATTCTAAATGCTTTTTCAATAAGAGTATCAAAGTTTGTGGTAATAATAACTTTGAGTTTTCCTATTTTTGCTAAAATAGCTAGCCACAAATGAACTTGATTTGGAGTATCACCTTCCAATCCTTCCAAAACTTTAAAATATGAATCCCCAATCCTATTACATATTATTTCTGCTGCGAATTCAGGAGGAAGTTTCCCATCTTCTTCTCTATTTTTAATTAGGGTTGTAAGTTCCCCTACATTAGGAGTAATTGAATTCGATAAATTAGTGAGAGAGTCGAGAATTATATGATTGACTTGCCACCAACTTGGTAAACATGATGGTGGAATCATTGAAACTCCAGCTCCAATAAAGAAAGCTACTTTCTTATTATTTAATAAATCTAATATTTTTTGTTCCATAGCGATAATAAATTAATAATTAGAATTGATTTAATAATATTTATTAAAATAATGTTTATGATATTTATTATCATGTTATCAAAACTAGTAAAACGTAGCTAATCTTATTTAAAATTATCAAGAAATCTTGACAACTTGGGGGTTTAACACCAAACCCTGTATCCCATCATCGTTTATAAAATTTGGGAATGCTTTTTTCAGAATATTATAGCCTGCATTCACATCAGCATTTATGATCGTTCCATTACTTTTATACTTATATAAGGTAGGTTTTGTAATTTGTAATAATTTACACGCTTCAGATGATTTCATAGTACTATTATTGAAAAGGATACGATTTATAAAGAGATACTATCAAAATTTATTAGTTTATAATCCCATATCTATTTGAAAATTAAGATATTAATTACAAAAGTTAAATTCTCTTTTAACATATATCTTCTAAATAATTTTTATTCAAACAATTTTAATTCTTTCTAAAATAAATAATAAATTCTAACAATAATTTGATTCAATATGGATAATTTCAATTATGAAAAATTGGGTTTAAAATGCGGTCTTGAAATTCATCAACAATTAGATTCTAAAACAAAACTTTTTTGTAGATGTCCAAATCAGCTTCAAGGAACTAGAAAACCAGATTTCACTGTTAAAAGATATATGCGGCCAGTATTAGGTGAAATGGGGGTTTATGATGATGCAATGCTTACAGAATACCAGAAAGGGATGGATATTATATATGAATGTTATAATGATGTAATCTGTACATATGAACTTGATGAAACACCTCCTTTTTCATGTAATAAGGAAGCAAAAAAAATCGCTATTGAATTAGCCCTTTTATTAAATGCAAACATTATTGAAGAAATGCATGTTTGTAGGAAAAATTATCTTGATGGAAGCGTTCCATGTGGATTTCAAAGAACAATGATTTTAGCAAAAGATGGCAGTTTAAAATTAGATAATGGAAAAAAAATTGGAATTGATATTGTATGTTTGGAAGAGGATGCTGCTAGAAAAATAAAGACTGAAGATAAAACAAATTACTTTAGATTAGATCGTTTAGGTATTCCCCTTGTTGAAATCACAACAAAACCAGATATAAATGATCCAAATGAGTGTAGAGAGACAGCAGAAAGATTAGGTTTATTATTATGGAACTCTAAGGTAAAAAAAATACTTGGTTCCATTAGACAAGATGTAAATGTAAGTATTAAAGAAGGAACAAGAATAGAAATTAAAGGAGTTCAAAAATTAGATTGGATTCCTCTATTAATAAATCATGAAATATCAAGACAGCTAAATCTAATTGAAATTAGAGAGGAATTAATAAAAAGAGGACTAAAAGAAGAAAGTATAATTAATAATCCGTATGACCTCTCAAAAGAATTAAAAAATACGTCCTCAAATTTTATTTTAAAAGGATTAAAATCAGGAAAAAAACTATATGGTATGAATTTCAGAGGATTTAAAACTATTTTTGGAAAAGAATTGATGGAAAATTACCGATTTGGCACCGAAGTAGCAAGTAAGGTAAAATCAATCTCTGGATTAAAAGGAATTATTCACTCTGATGAAGATTTAAAGAAATATAAATTATCTGAGAAAGATATTAAAAAAATAAAAGAATTAGTAGATTGGACAGAGAAAGATTGTTTTGTTTTGCTTTTAGGGGTGAAAAAAGAGATTGATAAAGCGATAGATGTTCTTCTAAGTCGTGTTAAGTATGCATTTAAAGGAGTTCCCCCTGAAACTAGGAGAGCTCTAGAGAATGGGAACACAGAATTTTTAAGAGAACTTCATGGTGGTGCAAGATTGTATCCTGATACTGACTCTCAAGCGATTATTACAACTGAAGAAGAGATTAAAGAAATAATAAAAGAACTTCCTAGATATCCATGGGAGATTATTCATGAATATCATAAAAAATATAATATTAACGATCAAAAGATAAAAGATTTAATTTTCACAGAAAAATTAAACTTATTTAATGAACTGGTTGAAATATATCCAGAAAATCCCATGTTACTTACAACTACATTACTTGAGACAAGTACTGCCCTTAAGCGGGACGGAAAAGAAGTAGAAAATATTACTGATAAGGATTATAAAGAGATATTTTCACTTTTGAAGAAAAAGGAAATTGGAAAGGAGGCTGTTGAAGAATTGATGATTTTAAAATCAGATGAACCTAATTTAACTATTGAACAAATTAGAAAAAAATTAAATTTAGAAATAATAACTGTAGAAGAATTGAATCTTATAATTCAAAAAATCATTAATAATACAATTGATCTCATAAAAGATAGAAAAATGGGCGCGATTGGGCCATTAATGGGAGAGGTTATGAAAGAAGTAAGAGGTAAGATAGATGGCAAAATCGTTTCTGAAGAATTAAAAAAAAATTTGATAAAAAAGTTAGAGGAGATAAAATAATTGAATGATAAACTAAAAGGTTATAAGGGAAAAACAAAAAATCTGTTAGAAAAGAATGGTATTCAAATTTGGGATATCTTAAATATAAAAACTAAGGAAAGTAATTATGAGGGTATTTTACTTCCTAGAAATGAATATTCCAATCCAAATTTTATTGAAATAAAGTTGGATAATAACTATAACATCGGTATTCATATCTCACATATACTTGAAATTGGAAAATTAGGAGTAAAAAAAGCAAATTATAAAATTCCAGAGAAAAAATTCCCTATAGATAAAAAATTACCAAATGTAATTCTATTTGGAACTGGAGGTACTGTTGCATCACGCTTAGATTATACAACTGGTGCCGTAATTCCTTCATTTACTCCTGGTGAATTATTTAGTGCTGTTCCAGAATTAGCGGATATTTGCAATATAGATACTGAAATCGTTTTTGAAATTCTCTCTGAAAATATGAGACCAGATTATTGGCAGAAATTAGCTCTAAAAATACAAAAAGCTGTGAATGGAGGAAAAGATGGGATAGTTATTGGGCATGGTACCGATACAATGGGTTTTACATCAGCAGCGTTATCATTTATGTTAAAGGATCTCTCTATTCCTGTGGTATTAGTAGGAAGTCAAAGAAGTTCAGATAGACCTTCTTCAGATGCGGCTTTAAACCTTATTAATGCTGGAATAGTTGCCACTTCTGATATCGCAGAGGTTGTTGTATGTATGCTTGGGTCTTCAGCCCATGACTATGGTTTAATTCATAGAGGTACATTAGTAAGAAAAATGCATTCTTCAGTCAGACATACTTTTAGAACTATAGACGATATACCATTAGGAATAATCAGAAATAAAAAGATAACTATGTTAAATACAAAATATCAAAAAAGATCTGAAAAACAAATAGAAGCATTGACAAAATTTGAAAAAAAGATAGCACTCCTTTATTCATATCCTGGTATGGATAATGATATTATCGACTTTTACATTGATCAAGGATATAAAGGGATAGTTATTGCTGGTACTGGATTAGGACACGTAAGTACCATAGTTTATGACTCTATAAAAAGAGCAATAGAAGAAGAAATAACTATATTGATGACAGTACAAACTTTACATGGATTTACCGGTATGAATGTATATTCTACAGGAAGAGAATTGTTAAATATGGGAGTAATACCTGGAAGAAATATATTACCTGAAACTGCATATGTAAAACTCGGATGGACCCTAGGACAAACTAATAATCAAGAAGAAATCAAAGAAATATTGTTAAATAATATAGCAGGCGAATTTATTGAAAGAGAAATTCCAATCGCATTTAATTATAACATTGATCAGTTAATTAAGGATAAAAATATATGATTTTTCCTGTTTCAGTGAACTACACACGGCCTAAAGACCGTGGCTTCCTACGAGTACACAACCGCTTCTATTACGGGTTGGCCTGTTTTTCGTAGAAAACCATTCTATTGTAATTGGAATGATTCCTCGTTCACGGAGGGTTCATGCGATAAGAAATTGATTTTACTACTATAGTCAAATTCCTTACTAATACATTAGCATAGAACTACTTAAAAAAGGTGATTGTCTAATAATTTATTGGCTTTCTATTCAAACTCAATTCATCACCTCTAAAGGGAGCTGTTTTCTTGAGTGATCGTGATAAAATGAATTATTATTTCCTAATTTAAAATTTCAAAAAATTCACATTAAATAATAAAAATTTTATATTTTCCTTAATTTAATAAAATAATTATATTTTATAATGTGAAACAGATGGGAAAACGAATACTTGTTCAGAGAAAAGGTCACGGCAATTTATGGGCTCGTTCCCCAAGCCATAGACATGTTGGAGAAGTTAAATATCGACCATTTAAAGAGAAAGATAAAATATTTAATTTTAAAATTATTGAATTAATTCATTCTCCTGGAAGAGGTGCTCCTGTAGCTAAAATTAGATATAACGATGGAGAAAAAGGATTATATCTTCCACCAGAAGGTATTTATGAAGGACAGGTTTTCATTCAATCTAAAACAGGATATGGTCTGGATATTACTGTTGGAAATATTATACCTCTTAAAAAGATACCTTTAGGAACTTTAGTATATAATATTGAAGGTAGTCCTCAAGACGGTGGCAAATTCGCCCGTTCCTCAGGTGTTGCAGCAACAGTTAAAGAGAAATCTAAAGATCAAGTAAAAGTATTGTTTCGATCAAAGAAAATAAAATGGTTTAATAAAAATTGTTTATGCACAGTAGGCGTTGTTTCGGGAGGCGGAAGAACGGATAAGCCTTTCTTAAAAGCGGGAAGTAAACATTATTATATTCAATCTAAAGCTAAAAAATGGCCTGTAGTCAGAGGTTGTACGATGAACGCCTGTAGCCACCCGTATGGTGGAGGAGCGAAGCAATCTCCTCACAAGCCTACAACAACCAGAAGAAATGCTCCACCTGGTCGAAAAGTCGGTCAAATAGCAGCAAGAAGAACAGGTCACCAAAATTAAACATATTTAATGTTTTAACTTTTTTTAGAAAGTAATTATTTTTAACAAAAAAATCCATTTAGGATTTCTCAGTGTAACAAAATCTGAAAAGATGACTATAATACTTAACAATTAAATTCGAAATATCAACAAAAGGATTGAATTTAAATATATTGTCGACTATTTTACTATTAGAGCAGTTCTTATTATCATAACAAAAAAGAATAATAAGATTATGAAAGCAATAAAGGAATTTCGAGTTAATGAGTTTCTTAGCCTGAGATTTGAGTGGAATCAAACAATTATATATGTAAAAGGAGAGCCTTTTAAGCAGTGTAAATCTCTATTATTTCATATTTCAATAGATAAATTAAATTATTTTGATGGGATAGAGTCGATTGATGATGCGGAAATGAACTATCAAAGGATATATGATGAGACCTATCAAGTTAGAGGTATTGGGAAGCTTCCACCAAAGGAGGAGTTTTGGGGGCATTGCTCTAACCTACAAGTCTGGCATGAGCATGATTACGATACACGATTGCTTCACAGTAGCCTTGCTTTTCCTTTACTTAGGAGACTAGCAGAAGTGGGAGATTCAAAAGCGAAAGCGATATTTTTTGAAGAGATTGTTAACAGATATAAGAATGGAAATGAGTATACGAGGGAATATTTAGGTGAAGAGGGATATTTAAATCTCTTACCAATAGATATGAGATTTCACGCAATTTTAGAGGAAGAAGATTTTACAGCGCTTTATGATTTATGGGAGGAGCTTCAGAATGATGAGGGAGTCGATGATTTTACATTAGAGGATCTTTATTTTTATGAACTTTTTGAGATAAAGAACCGGCAAATAGTAAAACTTACCCTTAGCCAAGTGGGATTATCGAAATTTCCAGCTTCAATTCTTAAGATGAGACATCTTAAGGCATTAGATCTTTCTGGAAATGAAATAGAGCAAATCCTACGAAAAATATATCGTCTAAAAAAATTAAGAAGACTCCTTCTATATAGAAACAAAATAAAATATTTACCGATTTCAATTTGCTCAATGAAAAATTTAGAGGAATTAAGGTTAGATTCAAACCACATCCAATGTCTTCCTCTTCATATTGGGAATTTAATAAATTTAAAGAAATTAAGTATAGATAATAATAAATTAGGAAAACTATCTGAATCAATTTGTGAGCTAGAGAATCTAGAGGAACTTTATTTGAGAGGAAATAATATCAAATATTTACCAGAAAATATATCTAGACTAACTAATTTAAGGAATTTACTTTTAAATAGGAACGCTTTAGCTTGCTTACCGGATTCCCTATATAAACTTAGGAATCTAAGAATTCTGTATCTAGAGCGAAATAAGTTTAAGAAAACTCCTGAAGTAATAAAAAAAATGAATTTTGTTGAAAGATTAGACATTTAAATATAAAGTCATCAATCTTTATGATTTATCTAATTTTAATAATTCCATTTGACCTTCTATAAAATTATTTTTGAACCAAGTAATCATGGATCGTGCATCATTTAAAAGATATAATGGCCAACAATCGCTATAATCCCAAACTAATTCATTACCTTCTAAGTTCCATTTACTATTCCATTCATTATAAATTTGATTTCCTATTTCGCTAGATCTAATATCAAGGGCTCCTTTTCCTATACCAATTATATAATCATTAAAATATAGCTCTCTTTGAGAAGCAAAAAGTCCATAATTACCATTACTATTCATGTCTCCTTCTTTTATGAATACTTGAGCATTGAACATAACCATATAGAATACTATGCTTGCAATAAAGGTCTGAAATTCATTATCATTTAAGATCTTATTATCATATTTATTAAGAGTAAATTCTAAAGTATATCCATCAATTAAATCCTTAAATTCTTCGATTATTTTTTCATTAGTCATACTATTAATTCTTGATTCATCATTAAATCCTAAATGATTTTCAATATGAAATTCAGCTGTTAACTTTTGCCCATTTCCATAATTATTTGATAATATATCGTAAAAATTATTAAATAGATGTGTTATTTTGCCAATGAATTCTCTGGATAATATACTCTCTACATTAAGTTGTTGACCATATCTCAGGAATTTCTTATAGTTATAATAAAAAGCAGGTTGTATTTCATGGAGGTTAGCACCGAAATATTGAATAAATGCATTATAGTCCAAAGTTAACGTTCCATAATTCCTTTGATCCCAAAATGAATTGCTAATCCCTCTTAAATTTTGATCTATTAATAAATATGAATCAGTCTTATAGTCTCCAGTAAATAAATGTGTAAGGAATGATACAAAGTCTTTATTTCTTGTTGGATCACCAGGTCTAACTAATCGTTGGAAGGTAGTGGTAAATGCATAATTGATATATTTTTTACTCCAAATCTTCGGATTATCTTTTAGAGTATCGATTTCGAGCAATCCTCCAGCAGATCTCATCATTTCAGGCTTTAAAAGAAACTCTAAAAGATCTTTAAAAGAATTCATAATGGAAGTCTTTCCAATGATATTTTTGGTTTCAAGATAGGATGTACTAAAGCCTTTATCCATATATTTCGATATAAATATTCTCGCCAAACTTCCATAGTCTCTAGCGAATCTGGATTGTCTGATTGGATGTTCATATTTTCCATTGGTGAGCTCCTTTAAGAATATATCTTGAGACTTGGTATATATAGTCTGCGCTCCAAGATCCTTTACATCAAGGGTAGTTAAATGCCCAAAAACTAGTAGTGGAATAAAAATTCTATCTTTAAATCTATTTGGATTGTCAAAAGAGGTAAATCTATCTTTATACAAAGTATTGATTGGTTGGACTCTTTTCATATTAAGGATGTCATCCAACATTGTATAGTGAAAGACTAAAGGTGTAAATTTCACTTGATTTTCTTCCATAGATAATGAAATCATGCCTATTTTGAGCAATGAATAAAACCTATATCCGAAGACTTCTGGCAGAATTTCTTCCATTTGTCTTACAGCTTCAAATTCTTCACTAGTATAACTATATGAGCTAGTATAAGAGAAGGTAAGGCCAGAATGTGCTTCTTGATACTCTTTAAGTAAATAATTTTCTCCATTGTATTTTTTGATAAGCTCATTGAATGTATGATAGAATAATTTCTGATGGGATTGAGATAGATCAGCAAGTTCATCCATGGAAGGATTAAAATCAATTAGAATTGCTTTGATAACGTTCAGATCCTTCTCGAAGAAATTCTCAGAGACAATTAATTGTGATACAGATTCATATTTATACTTAATATATCCACGAGGTAAATATACTATAGATAATTGATCAATAACACTAATAATTTCACCAAGCTCATTCTTAACCTCATCATCAAGTTGATTAAAAGCAATAAATTCAGGAACTTTATAAGGTAATTCTTTCTCAGTTAAGCGATCTTTGGTGAATTGGATTAATGGGAGAGGAGATTTATATGGTTCAATATGCTCAAGCATTAAGGAGGTAGGCTGTAGAGTCATTTTAATATCATAACCGGTGGCAAATAGATAAGCAGCGTAGAAATTAGATTCATATCTGATAATCTGTTGATTCTCATTCCTGATCTCGGAGTATTGATAAAATTCATTTGCCCAATTTCTCTCTCGAATAGATAGGGTATTTTCAGAGTACTCCAATTCGCTAATTAACTTAATTCCTTCCTTGTTAGCAACAAAAATGTTATGGTGTACGATTGAATTTGCATCTTTAAAACCTTCTCGAATTTGGGTGTCAGAGAGTTCATGGATATGCTCACCCGGAACGAGTATTATTCTATTATCGAGATATTTATCATGGTGGCATACAACTAAGCCTCCTCTTGAGGCCATAGTTAATAGTTCTTGATCGGAGGTAATTGGTTGCATATCATCGACAAATCTATGATCTAATCTGTAAATTTGATATTGTGCTGGGAAGTCGCTAAGAGAAATCATTTCATTATTTTTATCTAAAAAGTGAGGATTGTAATCCATTCTTAATTGTAATTGAAAAGTTTCAGAGCTCGATGTTATAGTTAATTTTTCAAAATTATCTGGGTTAATAAGAAAATTAGCCAATTCGATAAAATTTTCTTTCTTTTTTAATTTATTTGGGTAAAATTGAGAATTGAAAGAACTAGAAGCTTTCTTTTGAACTTTTTCTTGGAAGACAGGATCTTGCATCATTGAACCAATGGCTTCTCTAAGTCCTCTCTTATTTGTATTCATTCCGCTATATTTTATATTCTGTTTCAATTCTATATTAATGAGGTCGATCAATGCTACAAGAAATACTTCATGATCGGCAAGTTTATGATCTAGATGGAAAATATCTTTGGAATAGAATGTTTCTAGAATTTTCTCGACATTAACAATAGTCTCGTCAAGATCTTGAACAATGAAAGGGGCAATTAATTGAACGATGCGATCGGGGAGATTTTTAATATCCTGACCGGTTGATAATCTCTTTACAACATCAACAATCATAGCAGAAATCCCATCACTACACATAGAATTTACAAGACTAACGGTATTAGTCTTCCCATCATACTTCACAATTGATTCATACCATGTGCTCTTAAGGTGTGTAGATACTACAAAAGCACCAAAATCGAAGATTCCTCCACCATCAAAAAATCTTCCTGTCTTTTGAGCTCCAGTGGTTGAGTAGAAATTGATAAGAGGAATTTTTTTATTATTTTTATCTATGATTGTATAAACTAAATCAAATGGATTAATTACTTTATCATTTGGATTGTATTTTACATTATCATAGACGGTAATTTTCTCGAGCTGTTCAGGAGTTAATTTATCAACAATTTCGTTAAACCAATCAATAATTTTACTCTTTAATACGGTAAATATGTAATTTTTTTCATTAGTGTAGCCAAAGTAGTTATCCATTCTTCTATTTATTATTAATCTATTCATAAGTGGATCAGTTAAAAAACATTCAGCGAAAACTTGTAGGAATTTAACTATGCCTTCACTTGTATGGAAATCTTGCTCAAATTGAGTAATTCTGTCTTTATCCTGTAAGAATTCTCGTAATTTTTGATTGATGTCTCCAATACTCATAGTAGGATCATCTATTCCACATTCTCGCATGATATCATTAAGAATTGTAAATTGGAGGCGATCTTTAACAATGTTCATAAAACTTTTCGGATCATCACCTAATTTCGCTATTTCATCATCAGATAAAGCGGAAATATCACTTTTTGCTTTCTCAAGTACTTCTTTAAAGATGTTATTATATAAATTTTGTACAAAGCTCTTATAATTATTTGAAATAATCTCATTTTGGAAAGTAGCCTCACTTGTGAAATAATTATTCCAATAGCTCTCCATTAGGTATCCAATGTTATCGATATATTTTATTAAATCTTGTTTATTCATGTTAGAAATTTCTTTATCATTTTTAATTGGTGCAATAGTTAATGTTAAAGATTTGTCTAATTTTTTAATAAGCTGAAATAATTCTTCATACATTTGAACATTATGCTCCGTAATAAGTACATCAAATCTTTCTTTTAACCAATATCCAAATTTATCAACATAAAATTCTTGTGCTTCTTGACTTAGACCTGTTGAACCAATATATTCCTCAGTATCTAATACTTCAATTTGTAAATCTATATTTTCTAAAGCTTTTCCATCAATCCAATCTTGAATGCTTATACTATCAATTCTTTCCCTATATCCTAGCTCATCTAATAATTGTGAAAAATCTCCATCTAAATCATAATGATGAATTACTCCTTCTGAATCGATATATTTCAAATAATTTGCCTCTATTGATAAAATATCTTGCTCATAAAATCGTAAATAAACCGGTTGATCTTTAGAAATGCCTAGGAATTCTTTAATAAGCATAAATGCTTCAAGATTTGATATTTTTCTATCCTCTGGATAAAACATAAAAGCGATTACTTGATCTTTCCATTTAAATATTGGATCAACAGCCTCAACAGCTTCAGTAGATTCTGATGCTTTTACAATAGGGATTTTAATCCTTTCTGATGATTCAATTACTTCCTCGTCAAATGATTTTTCATTTCCTAATATATCTAATTTCATTTGTGAACTATCTGAACTAATGATTCTTTCTTTGATATTCTTGGCATACTCAGAAATGGTGCTAGGAGCTCTAAACATATCACCTATTTTTCTTGCAACACTTCTTAATTTATACGGAAGAGAAAGTCTTGAATTTACTCTATCGAATACACTTGGTTTATGCTGCTCTTCAGTTTCAGGCATCACTCCAATTGTAGGAAGAACTTCAATTTTTTCTGATACATCCCCTTCAATAAGAGTAGTTGTTGTGGGAGTGATACTAGGTCTTTCGAAAGTTGAAGTATCATATTCTTTTACCATCTTGTTATGAAGGCGAATGTTGTATGTATGCATGAGCCTCATATCAAGACCTTGTAACAAATTAGAGGCGGTATATTCTAAAGCGAGACCAGAACCCAAGAAGGTGAGCGAAGGCATAAATAACAATAACCCGCTGATTATAGACAAAGCTCCTAGCTTCTTAATTTTTGGAACTTCTGGTTCTTTACCGAATAATTTTAGATCACTGATCTTTGATAAAATAGAATCTTTAGCTTTAAGGAGTATATCAGCTTCCGACATCTTGCTATATTCCGATTTTAATAGGAGTGAACCATACCAAGTCTTAAATTCTTTACTTGCCTTCTGTGCCAAGAAGATCTGGGCGTTGTAGGAAAGCGATTGCTGTTGAGTTTGTAAACCTGTCTCACTGGAGAGATATCCGAAGAATTTGCTTTCACGGGCAGATGTAACCAAGGTGCTTATCCAATATGCTGCCTCTTGAGAGCCTTTGAAATATTTGACAGCTCCGGTCACTAATGTTTCAATAATTCCATCCAGAATGACTTCTTGAAGGACCTCAGATATAGAGCCAACCACGGTCCTAATCGCCATTTGAGTTAGTAATTGCTTTACTATTTGTGAGGTTGTTAATTTTCTAACTTGATCTGTCATCATGGTGTTTAAAGCTGTCTTGGCTACTTCTTTCCCAGCAATGGCGCTTGCCTCAGTATACATCTTTGTCGCCGAGCTGGTAAGATATGATCCAAGAAAAACCAATGGAGTAGAGATCATTGTGGATACCAAGGTAATATCTCGGGTATATTCTACTTCAGAGACCATATAAGCAGTTTGGGCTGCATATGTGTACAAATTAAAATAATCCATACACATGTGGGAAGTAGTCTGGATAAGTGCCAAGCGGGATGTATCCTCTGTGGTATCTGGGATTATTTTATGTATTTTTATCTCCAACTTGTAGTGATACTCATGTGATGGATTTATATTGATTTCAAGAAGCTTATGAATAGGGGTTATAAAGTAAAGATTTCCTGAATCTAAAATATATTGTGAATTATCTATTTCAATTGGAGATCCAATCTGCTGTGAATCCTTATATGGATATAATAATATCTGTGAAATTGGATATTCAAATCCGCCAAGTCTTGAAGCAAGTGGAACTTTAGCTTGATATTCAAGCATGGTTTCTGCTTCTGAGAGCTCTAGAGTAGCAATTCCCTTAGTATCTGCTGCATCAGGATGTTGAATAATAATTGAAAGCTGTCCTGTTGTTAGTCCATTTTCCTCTAGCTCATCATACCGTTCCTGACTTACAACTAAAGGTTTATACATAGCTCCATTGAACGCACCATCTATCTCCGAGAAAATATATGATGGAACTCCATCAACACATATGGGAATAATAGAGTGTAATTTACCATCAGTCTCTTCGGTAATACTATAAGTTGCATATCCAAGAGAGTTTGTCATGTATTGGGAATAGAGTTCAATATTTCCACCCTCTTCACTGTAACTATAGTCATCAATCTCATTATACGTATAGAGCTCATTTGATACAAGGAAAAAATCTAAATTATTGTCATCAAAAGGTAATTGCTCATCCATCGAGGAAGAGTTTAAAACCCCTCCCATTAGTAGAAAACTCAAAAGGCTCCCAGATACAGTCTGCATACGCTCCCAATTTGGAGGAGATACAATCACATGAGCAGTATAATCATTTCCAGAAGATTGACCTCTCACGGTTGTATAATATGCTCCTGTATGACCTGTAAGCGCTGAAGGAAGGGATTCACCCATAAAATCATCCCAGAAGGTCTTTTCATTCAGAGATTTAGGAGCTTTTCCAACCTTATCCTCTGGGTAATAAACATCTGCTTTTTGAACTGCTTCCATTTGATAATATTTGACATCCATAAAGTATTCTTAAAAGGATTTAGAGACAAAAATAAATAAAAGAGAGATAAAATTTATTTTCCCAAGCAAGAAGAACGGGTCATCAAAACTAAACTATTTTTATTACATATATTCTTTTCAATATTCTATTTAATTTTGATATAATTTTCTTTAAATATCCATCTTTAAAGATAAATTAGAAAAGAAAATGTAAAAAATAAAAGATAGAATATAGAAAAAAATAATTAGAATAAAGAAAATATCTAAAATTGATAATTAATACTAATATTTTTCATGAGTTCTTTATATCTTGACCTCAAGGTTACTTCTGTTACTCCCACGACTGTAGAAATCTCTTTTTGACTTACCCTTTTGTTTTTAAGTTTTGATACTAAATAAATAGATCCTGCACATAAACCTTTTGGATCTTTGCCACATATAGCGTTTTTATCAATAAAACCCCTTAAAATTTTAATGACATTTTTTTCCACTTCAATGGAAAGTCCTAAATCAGCACAATATCGAGGAATTAATGAGATGGGATCAATATTTGGAGGTTTTAAATTAAGCTCTCTAACTAAGATTTTATAACATTTTTTAACAATATTATCACTAATAGAGGCTTCATCTAAAATTTCTTGTAACGTAATAGGTATTCGTTCTTCTTTACATTTATAATAAGCACAAGCAGCAATCATTCCATTAATAGATCTTCCTCTTAATAAGTTTTTTTTATAAACTTGTTTATAAAGTTTAACTGCTGCTTTTTTAACTCTTTCTGGAAAATTTAAATTACTACCAATTCTTTTTAATTCAGTTATAGCAATTAACATATTACGTTTCTCCCAAGATAAGTGGGTATTCCATTTTGCTGCTCGTCTTAAGTCTGGATTCTTGATCTTTGAGCGGTCAATTATCGTAGACAATCCAATATCCGGCATTAAAATAGAGATCGGGCATCCTGTCCTCTCTTTCTTTTCTTTTTCTCTTTTAGTATAAGCCCTTATACCGCTATGAGAGATATCTAATAATCTTTCACCAATAACTAATCCACATTGTTTGCATACTGTCTCACCCCTTTCATCTACTGAGATAGTTGCTCCTCCACATTCTGGACATATATTAGATAGATCACAAATTGATGTTCTTTCGGTTTCTACCATTTTTACCCCTTAATTTTTAAGATAAATTGTCTCGTAAGATTTTTTAATTGTTAATAAGAGAAAATTTTTTTTATACACAATTTATCTTTTTTTTGTAATATAAATTTATATGATAGTCATATATTTAAAGGTTTTGTTATAAAAATATAAATTATATTCAATTTTTGTTATAATATTTTCTTTTTTTTATAAACATAATATTTTCTAATCAATTAAACTGAGCTTAGGATTAAATTATCTACAATAAAAATTTTTTGTATGCAAAAATCTTATTTATTATAAAATCAAATTTTCATTAATTTATGTTTTTTTTTATCAACATAAGTTTAAATTAAACCTTTATTATTATAAAGACACTATTGAAGGTCTACGTAATTGTGGTAAAAAAAATTTATTATTTTTAATATTCTCCCAATTTAATTCTCCAATTAAGTAATGATTAAGGTTTTTATAATATATGAGTGGAAAAGACTCAGAAAAAATTGATGAATACATAAAAAAACTAGAAGAACGATCTCAAATCGAAAAAACACTAGAAATGAAAAATTATGAGGAAGAAACAGGTAAATATGCGATTTGGAGAGGCGTTATAACTGAAGGTTTTAAACGTTGGATGAGGGGAGAAAAAATATACGATCGTAATAAAGAACGAATCTCTCTTTATGTGTCTGAAGAAACTAAAGATATATGGCAACAATTTCTCGATGAAAATAACTTATCTACTCTTTCCAAACTAATTCGATTAAGTGTTAAAAAATTTATCAAAGAACATAAGAATGATATTAGTTCGAATGGGATTTTGAGTGCTAATTCAAAAAATATATCAAAGATATCTCATGCATTAAAAGAACCACTTACAACAATTAAAGGTTATGCTCAATTAATTTTAGAAAATAATAAAACTGATCTTAGTGAACAAATAAATAACACAATAAGAAGTATATTTGACCAGAGTATCCTTCTTGAAAATAAAATTATTCAATTTTTAGATAATATCAAAGTTCAGACTAAAAAATATGATGTCCTGCTTATTGAGGATGATTTAGCAACAATCAAATTAATTACTTCATATTTTGAGAGTAAAGGATTTATATGTAAGGGAGTGGTTGGTGGAACTAAAGGTTTAGATGAATTAAAAAATTCAAAACCTAGATTAATTCTCTTAGATATAATATTACCTGATCTAAATGGTTATGATATATGTAAAATTATTAAGGCAGATAAAGAATATAGTGATATTCCTGTTTATTTCCTAACTGCTATAGCTGGTTCGGAAGTAGAAAAGAATCTAGATGAAACAAGGGCGGATGGTTATATTCTTAAACCATTTAACTTTTCTGATTTTGAACCAATTATTAAAATACTTGAAACAATAAAATAAAGGGGAAATTACATCTACATTATTTATTCTATAAAGTTTTTAGATTATTAAAAATCTATATATTCGTAATATATTTATTCAATAAGACCAATAGACATATAATTTAGAAAATATCATTTAAGTAAATCATGAATGTGTAAAATCTAATGATTTATCTAAAAATGAATATTTTATTTAGTCTGATAATAGAATTTATCATTTTTATTGTTGAAAATATTAATATAAACATATAATTAATTAATTTATTATCATCTTTTATGTAATTTTAATATAGGATGATTAATGCAGAATATTGAATTCTATTTTATCTTAAGTAATGCAATTTCTAAAGTGAAGGATTTTTTGGCTGACAATTATAAAAAAAAAATAAATAAAATTAAAAAACGAATTAATATAAATATAATGTGGTCAAAAATTATAATTGTGTTAAAAAAAAAATACATTGACAGTTGATAAAATCATAGAAGATGAAAATAATAAAGAAGACACCATAAATGATGAAGAGTTAGAAGAATTAGTAAAAAAAATTGAAAGTGGAGAATATAAAGATACATTACCAATTATAAAAAAATATGAAGAGGAAACAGGTAAATATGCAATTTGGCGTGGAGTTGTGACTGAAGGATTTAAAAAATGGCTAAAGGGTGAAAAAATATATGATCGTGATAAAGAAAGAATTTCTCTCTATATCTCTGAAGAAGCAAAAGAAGAATGGCAGGAATTTATCAAAGAACATAATTATTCTACAATATCTAAATTAATTCGAGAAAGTGTCAATTATTTCATAGATAATAAATCAAATATATTCAGTGATAATTTATTAAAATTAGATTTCGAAACATTATCAAATATTTCTCATGCATTAAAAGAACCACTTACAACAATAAAAGGATTTAGTCAATTACTTCTTGAAAACAGTAATGATGAGCTTAATCCTGAAATAAAATCAAAAATTGAAAGTATTTTTGAACAAAGTCTACTCTTAGAGAGTAAAATTAAAAGTATTTTAGATGATATTAGTATAAATCCTTCTCTTTATGATATTTTACTTATTGAAGATGATGTAGCAACTATCCGTTTATTAACTAATTATTTCGAAAATAAGGGATATAAGTGTAAAGGAGTTATTAGTGGGACCAAGGCTATTGAAGAATTAAAACATTATGAACCAAAATTAATTTTGCTAGATATAATTCTTCCTGATCTAAGTGGTTATGATCTATGTAAAATGATTCATACAAATAAAAAAACTAAACACATTCCCATATATCTGCTAACAGCTATACCTGAATCTGAAGTAAGGAAGAAATTAAAGGAAACTCTAGCAGATGGATTTATCTTAAAACCATTTGATTTAATTGATTTTAATCCGTTATTTAAATTTTTAGAATAATATAGAACGCAATAATATAATTTTTAATAATAAAAACTTAATATAAAGAATTTAAAAATTGAATTCATTTTTATCTATTTTTTTATAATGTATAAAAATCCAACTAACCTAAAATTGAAAGTATTTAGTTTATTGAATGTATTAATCTAATGAAAGGGTGTTTACTAATAAATTGTAAATATCAGAAAAGCGGGCCATGTATTTATTTACTAATTTTTTACACTCCATTGAATAAAATGCATATAATTCTAGAAATAAATAGAATTATGAATAATAAACTTAAAATGAATAGATTTTTTAAAGATTATCCTGAAAGGAAACATCTTGAGAATTATTTATTAGATATATTTGATGATTCATCTATCTATTCAAAATCTTCAGGAGATATATATAAAATTGCTGAATTATTAACAAGAAATAACTTTGCTGTAGATAGGATGAGGATACTAAAGAAAAATCCAAATTTTAAATTCAATTTCTTTCAAGATATTAATACTTTAAACAATGCTTATTGGTTAGGATTTATATACGCTGATGGAACTATTTCTAAGGAACTGAACTACCTAGAAATAAAACTCAGTATAAAAGATATGGGAACATTGTTAAAACTAGCAGATGATATCGGAATAGAATCTGATAAAATTAAAATAAGTAAAAACAATACAGGAAGGAATATTATTAAACTTCGAATTTATAGTATAAAAGTTGTTAGAGATTTATTGAAACATGGAGTTGTTCCAAATAAATCTAAACTAATTAGATATCCAGATTTAGGAAATAGAAAATTAGATCTTGCTTTTCTACTTGGATTTTTTGATGGAGATGGAACTCAAAAAACATCAATACTAACTTCCAGTAATTTAGATTTCCTATTACAAATTCAAAAAAAGATGAATTTAAAATCTAAACCTTACCCAAAAAAACCAAGAGGATATTACTTGACTTTGGGTGCTGAAGTTTTTAACGAAATGCTAGAGAATTATCCATTTAGTATGAAGAGGAAAGCAATTAAATTTAAAACCAATGAAGAAAGAATAAATAGAATAAAATCAAAGGTTTGGAATCATCATCACGAAAGAAAACTTAAAATTTCTAAATGGGAATTGAAAAAAATGGTATGGATAATGCCTATGACAAAAATAAGTAAAATATACAATGTTTCTGATAAAACTATTAAAAAGTGGTGTGAAAAATGGAATATTGATACACCAAATAGAGGAGATTGGAGGAAAATTCAAGTGATGGGAATACAACCTAAATCTAAAGAAGATTGGAACAAAATAAATAAATTATAGAGAGAACTTTTAATAAAAATACGGGCCATGTGGGAATTTCGTATCCATTCCAATTGAGTGGGATATATCGAACCCACGACCGACAGGTTAAGAGCCTGCTGCGCTACCTAACTGCGCTAATGGCCCAGCTAATAATTCTCTATTTAAAACTATAAATTGTTGTTTTAATAATAAAATTATATCTCTAAAAAATCTTTAATAGAATAATAATTTTATTAAAAGGCTTGATTTTCATTAAAGGGGTTTCTCTTTAGGTATATGATTAATTTAATCTTAAATAATTTCTGATTAGAGATGCTCAACTAAGATAGATTTGATTATTAATGATTTAAATATTACTATAACATGAAGTATTAGTTCGCCAATTGTCAAACATTATCTCTAATACATCAGTTATATGATGTTCTATTTCATGAAAGAGAGTATGTGAGCTTTTTTCATGGATCTCAATAATCCTTCTTTTTGGATCATAGAAACCTTTTGCATCACCATTCTTAAGCTCTTTAAAGTCTTCTGTAATCTGAACGTTAAAATTATTGTTGTGTATGAATTCTAAAGCAGTATTATAATTGATTTCAGCATTATTCATTATTATCTCTTCGATCATCTCTTGTTCCTTAAGATTTTGCTCATAGGCACTCGTATGAGAAATATCAAATATATGACCGATTTTAAAAAATGCTAGCTGGTCTTTTTCTTGCTCTTTCTCTTCGCCTTTTCCTAAAACTGATACTTTCACTTTTTTAAATATCGGAACTAACACCTTATACCCTTTTGAGCCTTTCTTAACTGTGATTTTCTGCTTCCTCCAATTAGCAAAACTGTTGCATATTCCAACAAAGGTTTTATCCTCTCTTTTTATGGATTGCATTAGGATTAGCATTCTATTTCTAAAGGAATAATTATGCATTGCTTTATATGATTCTTCTAATTCTAAGACCTCTAAAATTGTTCTAGATTCTAAGAATCTTTGATATAATTCAAAAAGCTCTTCTTTTTCTTTTTCCTTACTTTCACGATAGATTTTCTTTTGATCTTCTGTAAATCTATCACCATAAGATTTATTTTTAACAGCTATTTTTTTTAATCCTCCTTATTAGATTAATCCAAGTATCTTAAGGGGATTTTTCCTGTGGCACTCTGGACAGGTGTCATAATCGGGTTCTAAATCCCCATATTCACAATGAGGGCAATAAAAATATTCATCTAACACTACACTTTCTACCATCCTTTCAATATCCTCTTGGGTAAATTCATGTTCTTTAATTATTTTATTCATATTTATCAACCTCTTTTTTAGATTAAGTTTTATTTATTCTATTACTATATAATTAAAAAAGAAGTATTTAAAGTAAAAGGAAATTAACTGAATTAAGGAAATATACTATGAGTATAATTATAATAATTCAAACATAATTCTCTATGAATATCGATTAGATCCTTTGACGCGATCCCCTATTAAAAATTTTTTGATGTGGCTATACCTTCTTATCCCTAATTACACCCTATTTGAAAGGAAAAAGTAGAAAGAATCTTTTATTGATTATTATAGAGAAATATGAAAATAAAAAAAAAGAAAAACTTGACTTTCAAAGATAGGATATAGTTAATTTTTATTTTTATTTTTAAATAAA